>CABQHF010000129.1 GCA_902463905.1 uncultured Faecalibacterium sp.
GATCTCACCCTGGCACAGAGGCTCCGGACCATCGTTGCCCACCAGGCAGGGCACCTCTACCATGGCGTGGGGGTCAAAGTTGCTGATGGCACCCTTGTTCTCCACGATGCAGAGCATCCGCTCGTGGGTGTTGTAGGCAATGGCACGGGCCAGGTCCACGATGAAGCTGGCGTGGTTGTCGATGCTGAACTCATCGCCGTGGAACTCGCCGGAGGCGGTGATGGCACGGGCAGCACCAAACACGTTCTTTTCGCGGCCGTTAATGACCTCGTTGGCACGGGTGTAGTTGGGATCGCTGTGCTCCACCACATAGTCCGGGAACAGGTAGTACTTCAGGTAGGTGTTGGGCAGGCAATCCGGGGTAACAGCCTGCAGGTCTGCCGCCTTGCGGTGGGTCTCCTGCCAGCTGGCATCCATGTGCTGGGTCTCAATGGCCTTCTGGGTCAGATAGCCGTTTTTGCTGACATAGTCAATGAGCTGGGGGGTGTAGTCGGTGCCGTCCTTGCCCTTCACGCTGGTCCACCAGCCAAAGTGGTTCAGGCCGTAGTACTTCACGTCCAGGTCCTTGGGGGTCTTGCCCACGATGTAGCTCATGCGGCGCAGGGTGCCCACCGGCATATCGCAGATGTTGATGATCTTGGAGTTGGGCCGCAGCACACGGCAGGCCTCTGCCACGATGGAGGCAGGGTTGGAGTAGTTGAGCATCCAGCAGTTGGGGCTGTAGGCTTCCATGTAGTCAATGAGCTGCATGATGTCCGGGATGCTCCGCAGGCCGTAGGCAATGCCGCCGGGGCCGCAGGTCTCCTGGCCCACCACGCCGTGGCGCAGGGGGATCTTTTCGTCCTGCTCCCGCATGGGGTAGCCGCCGCTGCGGATGTGGGCCATGCAGAAGTCCACATCAGTAAAGGCTTCCTTGGGGTCGGTGGTGTAGCTGAACGCCACATCCGGTGCCACCTTCTTCATAGCCAGGGCCACAGCATCCGCAATGGTCTTCTGACGCTCCGGGTTGTTGTCATAGAGCTTCAGGCTGCGGATGGGGAACCGGTCCAGGCTGTGCATCAGCATCATGACGATGCCCGGCGTGTAGGTACTGCCGCCGCCTGCAATGACGATGGAAAACTTTTTCATGGAATATTACCCTCCCTCTTACTGGATGTTTTGATATGGGTGTTGGAACGCAAGATCTTATTCTTCGCCGCTGAGGCCCAGCTCAGCGTCCACTGCCTTGCGGACAGCGTTGATCTTCAGGCCGTACACCACCTGGACATTTTTGCCCTTGTGGATCACGGCAGAAGCACCGGTCTGGTTTTTCAGCACATCGTCCTGGACCTTGTCGGGATCTGCCAGCTCGGTACGCAGACGGGTGTAGCAGTTGGTGACCTTCAGGATGTTGTCCTTGCCGCCCAGAGCCTCCACGATGACAGCAGCGTCCACGGTGTTGTCTGCAGCAGGGGCAGCAGCGGTGCCGTTCTCAGCAGCCACCTTGGCCTTGTACTCGGACTTGGAGTGGAGCTTCATCTCCATGCCCTCTGCCTCACGGCCCAGGGTGTGGAGGTTCAGCTTCACGATGAGCACACGGAAGATCACATAGTACAGGAAGAAGTACAGCACGCCCACAGCGATGTAGATGGGCCAGTGGGTCTTGCCAATGCCCAGGGGCAGGTTGTACAGCAGGAAGTCGATGAAGCCGTTGGGGCCGATGGCACGGCAGCCCAGCAGGTTCAGGACCACAAAGCTGGAACCAGCCAGAACGGCATGGACCACAAACAGGATGGGAGCCACGAACAGGAAGCTGAACTCGATGGGCTCGGTAACGCCGGCAATAAAGGAAGTGACGGCGGCGGTGATCAGAACGGGCTTGATCTTCTCACGGTTCTCGGGGCGAGCGGTCTGGTACATGGCCAGGCAGGCACCGATAAGGCCGAACATCTTGGAGATGCCACGAGCGTCCCAGATGACGGACTGGCTCAGCACGGCAACGGAAGGATCAGCAATCTCAGCGTAGTAGATGTTCCGGGCACCCTCCAGCACCTGGCCGCCCACGGTGGCAGTGCCGCCCAGAGAGGTGTACAGGAAGGGGGTGTAGACCAAGTGATGCAGGCCGGTGGGGATCAGCAGACGCTCCAGCGTGCCGTAGATGAACAGGCCAAAGTTACCTGCGCTGCGGATAAAGCCGCCCAGCGCATTGATGCCAGCCTGTGCATACGGCCACACAAAGGTGAACAGCACTGCCAGCACCACCATGACGGGGATCAGCACGATGAATACGAAACGGGTGCCGCCGTAGATCTGGAAGGCGTTGTTGAACTCGGTCTCACAGAAGCGGTTGTGTACATAGGCCACCACAATGCCCAGCAGCAGGCCGATGAACACGCCCATGTCCAGCACCTGGACACCCAGGACCATGGCCTGGCCGGTGCCGGAAAGGCTGCCCTCCACCAGCATACCACGCATATTCATAAACTTGTTCATGGCGTTGAGGAACACCAGGAAGGCCAGCAGAGAGATAAAGCCTGCCTCAGACTTTTTCTTGTTGGCCAGGCCCACGCTGAGGCCCACGCAGAAGATGACGCCCAGGTTGGCCAGGATGGCGTTGAGCGAACCGGACAGCAGAGTGCCGAAACCGATGGTGACCGGGTTGTTCAGGAACGGCAGCACGGCCTGCAGCCGGACATTGGTGAACAGGTTGCCCACAGCGATGAGAATACCGGCAATGGGCAGGATCAGAACGGGGATGAACATTGCTTTGGAGAACCGCTGCAATGCATCCATTACCTTATCCTTCATGGGTTGACTCCTTTTCATTTACGATTCCAAAAACCATTCTCCTGGGATGCGTCCATCCCCTGGGACCCGGCCGGGTCTGTGATGCTACTATCCCACAAACCAACGCAAGTGTAAACAATTTTTGAACAATTGAAAACGCGTTACCCAAAACAGTAACGCGTTTCTATTACTTTTGTTTAAGAACCCATGATTTTTTTATGCAAAACGCACAAGTGCTCTTACTTGATGCCGTTTTCCATGCACAGGCGACGGTACTCGTAGGCGATCAGCTCGATCAGCATCATGGTCTGGGGGAAGAAGGTGTTGGGCATGGTGTTCTGGTCGTCCAGCTTCCACTGGTTCTCCACCCGGAACCACAGGTCGGCGTACCGGCCCACGCTGTTCTCCTGCTCCCCGGTAATTGCCACAGTGCACACGCCGTTTTCCTGCGCGGTCTTGATCTTGTCGCGCACCATCGAGGTCTCGCCGGATTTGGAGATGCAGAAAAACATCCCCATCCGCTCCAGCGTATTCTCAAAAATGCCCACCGAGTCGCCGCCGGTGGCACTGAAGCACAGGATGCCCATGTTCACCAGCTTCTGGGTCAGGTAGGTGGCCACCGTGCCGGAAAACCCGGTACCATAGACAAAGATCATCTTGTCCCGCTGCTCCAGCAGCTTTTCCGCACAGACCTTCAGCTGGGTGTAGGTGTTGTAGTTCAGCAAGGACTGGGTGCTGAAGCCGTTGAGGAAATCTTCCTCCTCCTGCATGGTCTGATGCGGTGTCTCGGTAAAGGAGCGCAGCTTGTAGCACATATCCACAAAGCCACTGTAATTCATCTTGCGCGCCAGCCGCATAATGGTGGAGGTGGAGGTATAGTTCGCCCGCGCCACCCCGCGCACACCCTCGGTCTGCACCGTGTCCAGGTGGTCCAGGATATATTCCAGCACGGTGCGCTCCGTGTCGGTCAGATTTTTTCCCTGCGTGATTTTTTCGATGTTCAAAAAAGCACCCCCTGTGCCGGTTTATCCTGCATCGTTCGCCAGCTCTTTTTCTGCGGTCTTAATGGTATCGTACCGCTTATTCATGTAAACGTCAAGAACAGATTTCCGGACGATAGGATCGTTGCCAACAAGGCTTACTGGCCGGAGTTGCACTGATACCAGAATCTGCGGAAGGCAAAGGGCATTACACAAAGCATGTCTCGGAAAGCCACTTGTCTGGACAATGCTGTTGCCGAGAACTTCTTCGGACTGCTCAAGACGGAACTGTTCTATCTGGAAAAATTTGATTCCATTGACCAGCTCGAAAAGGCTATTGTCGATTACATCGACTATTACAACAATCGCCGAATCAAATTAAAACTAAACGGCCTGAGCCCTGTGCAGTACAGGATTCAGACCGTTGGGGCCGCTTAATTTGATTTTTGTCTAACTTTTGGGGTTCATTTCAAAATTGACGGTGAGCCTTATTTTATGCCAGATTTTTAACGATAACTCGCTATAAAAACCTTATGCTCTCGGTTTTTTAATAGCAGCCTGGGCGGGTGCCAAAATTACAGAGCGTTCGGAGCAACGATGATACGTTATTTGTGAATTTCCAGTGTGTTTTACCCCATCTCCGCAATGATCTTCTCCAAATTTTCTTCCTGCAAATAGAATTCCGGCAGTTTTGCCTTGTCATATAGAACGAATGGGCGGCGTTTGCAAGGAGCAGTCATACACAAAACGCCCCCGGCTTCCTGTCATGGAAACCGGGGGCGCTGCGGTTTTATGGGAAACGCCTCAGGCGCTGCAAAGCCTCAGTGCAGCAGAGAGCTGACCCATGCCCGGGCGGCCGTCTTGGCCTGGAGCTTATTGTACATCTTCAGGGTGGTGTTGTACACCTTCTGGCTCATGGCATTGCTGGCGTTGGTGGCGGCAGCCTGCTTGGCCTCAAGCGTGTCGGCGGCGGCAACGGCGGCCTTCATATCGGCGTAGTCGGCCATGATCTCCTGCTGGAGCGCGGCGTAGCTGGCCTTGGCTGCAGCCTGATCCTTTGCGGTGACCTGGTTGCCATTGCTGCCGTAGGTCAGCAGGTTGGAGAGGGCGTCACGCACGCCGTAGAAGGAGTCGGTCCAGTCGTCCGGGTAGGTGTAGTAGCGGCCCTTGGCATCCTGATACCAGACGCCCTCGGTGGGCTGCTCGTCGGAACGGGTGACCTTATGGACCGAGACCTTGTAGACATCTGCGGTGTCGGTGGTCAGCATCGGATAGTAAGGGACGAAGGCGTTGTACACGTCGTCGTCAAAAGCGGTCCACTCGGTAATGGCGGTGTTCAGATCGCCGGTGGCGCTCACCTGGAACAGATGAGTCTCCACATTGCCCGTCTTGCCGATGGGCTCGGTCTGAAAGAAGTGGATGGAATCCTCCACCGAGAACTTCTTGGTCAGCTGGATGTTGGAGTAGACCGGGACGATGGCACCGTTCTCGCCGACGTTGCTGATAGCAAAGTCGGTCTCGCTGTAGTTGTCCTTCGTAAAGGTGTCGGTGCCGTACAGGTAGTTCAGGCCGGCTGCCATGCGGTCCGATGCGATGTCGCCGTTGTAGGAGGCATCCAGATCGATGACATTGGCAGCGGCGTCGCCCACAAAGGTACCGGCCTTCTGGGCCACGGAGATCAGGTTGGCAGAGGCCACCACATGGTCGGTGTCATCCAGATCGATCTTGCCCATAGCGGCGATGTTGGGCTGCATGAAGACCACGCTGGAGGAGAGCTTCAGGGCAAGGTAGGTGTGGCCCGTCAGGTTCTCCACGAACCAGGTCTCGTTCTGGTCGGCAATGAACACGCCGGAGCCGCCGGCTGCACCGGCGTTGTCGTAGATGGAGGTCAGCAGGGCAACACCCTCGCGGGCCGTGGAAGCTTCGCTCAGCAGCACCGTGGTGATCTCGGCTTCCTCAATGCCGTTGTCCACATAGGGGTCTACGCTCAGCACGGCGTCGGTGCCGTAGAGAGACTCGGTGGCAGAGACCATGACGCCCTTCTCGTTGGTGCCAGCCTCCTCATAGGGGGTGTGCTCGTGGGTGCTGTCGCAGTCCGGGCAGACACCCAGACCGTTGTCGTCCCGGCGGGCGGTGTAGCGGTAGCTGTCGTGGGTGAAGGTGTAGGTAAAGCCGTAGCAGCCCTCGTACACCTCGCCCGCGGTGTGCTTCCCGGCGGGGCTGATGTTGAACAGCTTGTTGTAATCGTTGGTGCCCAGATCCTCGATCCGGCCAAACATGGTGGTGCCATCCTCGGTGAGGTCGCTGCCGACATAGAGTGCCGTGCAGGCGAAGGCGGAAGGAACCACGGCAAGCGTCATCGCACAGGCGATGAAAGCCGCAGCAATTTTCTTCTTCAAAGACATAATAGTATCGATCCCTCTCTTGTTGATTGTCGGCATTTCGTCGGCAGGTGTCATAATACACCCATTTTAATGAAAATGCAAGTATTTTCCCGAAATTTTAGCATATATTCATTTTTATATGGTATATATTCATACTGCGTTTTTCATCTGCCCCTCCGTGAGCGCAAAAAACCGCCCCGGCTTCCTGTTACGGAAACCGGGGCGGTTCGTTTGCTTTATTTGTGCTTTTTCAAGCGCTCACGCAATTACTTGCGGGGGTTCTTGATAGCAGCCTGAGCAGCAGCCAGACGTGCGATAGGCACACGGAAGGGAGAGC
>CABQHF010000130.1 GCA_902463905.1 uncultured Faecalibacterium sp.
TACACCTTCCAGACCAGCTGCACCCGCTCCGGCCAGACCGTTCTGACCAATGACCCCAAGCAGCGTCCGCTGTTCACCATTTTCAACACCGTGGGCAGCCTGCTGGGCATGGGTGCCATGCAGTTCTTCGCCCCCATCCTGGCCAAGAACTACGAGGGCGGCTACGCTTCCGCCGGCTTCTTCCGCACGCTGGCGCCGGTGGGCATCGTGATCTCCATCCTGCTCACCCTGCTGGCCGTCATCGGCATCTGGGAGAAGGATCAGCCCAAGTACTTTGGTATCGGCGGCGAAAAGACCGAGAAGGTCAAGGTCAGCGAGTATGTCAAGATCATCAAGAACAACAGCCCCATGCAGCGGCTGATGGTAGCCGGTGCCGGCTGCAAGCTGGCCCTGTCCATCGCCACCAACACCACCGTGCTGTGCATGCTGTACGGCTGTATGATGGGCAACTATGACGGCCTGTACCTGCCCATGATGGTGCTGGGCTACGTGTTCAGCGTGCCGTTCTTCCTGCTCACCGTACGCACCAGCCAGAAGGAGGGCCAGAAGGCCAGCCTGATGAAGTATGTCAGCGTGGCACTGGTGTGCTATGTGGGCGTGCTGGTGCTGCTGCTGCTGTGGGGTCACGGCGATGCCTTTACCCTGTCCGTCATGGGTGAGAACGGCTTGTCCATCAACCTGTACACCATCCTGTTCATTGCCTTCTTCGGCATCGGCTACGGTGCCTACTACGCCACCGCCGATATGCCCATCCCCATGGTGGCCGACTGCTCCGACTACGAGACCTACCGCAGCGGCAACTACATCCCCGGCATCATGGGCACCCTGTTCAGCCTGGTGGACAAGCTGGTGTCCAGCCTTTCCGCTACTGTGGTGGGCATTGCCGTCAGCTTTGTGGGCCTGCAGAGCCTGCCCACCCAGTATGACCCCTACACCCCGGGCATGAACTGGGTCGTCATCGTGCTGTTCTGCATCATCCCCATGCTGGCATGGGCTGCGACCCTGATCGCCATGAAGGGCTATACCCTGACCGGTGCCAAGATGAAGGAGATCCAGGCTGTCAATGCCTGCCGCCGCGACGCAGTGGCAAACGGCATGGTGCTGGAAGAGGCCATGGAGAAGTGGCAGACCATGGATCAGCTGCCGGAAGCATACCGCAGCTGAGACGGAAATGAGGAGAACTATGGAAAAGAATGTGCTGAACACGGATCTGACCGGCAAAGTGGCAGTGGTCACCGGTGCCAGCGGGACCCTGTGCTCCATCTTTGCAAAGGCGCTGGCACGGGCGGGCGCAAAGGTCGCCCTGCTGGGCCGCAACATGGACAAGCTGAACGCTCTGGCGGAGGAGATCATCGCCGAGGGCGGCACGGCCAAAGGCTACACCTGCAATGTGATGAACAAGGCCAACTGCCTGCAGGTGGCCGAGGACGTGCAGGCAGACCTTGGCCCCTGCGATATCCTTGTCAACGGTGCAGGCGGCAACAACACCCGCGCCAACACCGACAGGGAATACTTCGAGATGGAGGATCTGGACACCGACACCGTTACCTTCTTTGATCTGGACGAGAGCGGCGTGGAGATGGTGTTCAACCTGAACTTCATCGGCACACTTCTGCCCACGCAGGCCTTTGCCCGCCAGATGGTGGGCCGCGAGGGCTGCAACATCCTGAACATCTCCAGCATGAACGCCTATCTGCCCCTGACCAAGATCCCGGCCTACTCCGGTGCCAAGGCGGCTGTCACCAACTTCACCCAGTGGCTGGCCGTGCATTTCAGCAAGGTGGGCATCCGGGTCAATGCCATCGCACCTGGCTTCTTTGCCAGCGAGCAGAACGTCCGCCTGCTCTACAACGAGGACGGCACCCCCACGGCCCGCACCGGCAAGATCCTTGCTGCCACCCCGATGGGACGTTTCGGCGACAGCGAAAAGGATCTGGTGGGCACCCTGCTGTTCCTGCTGAACAACGAGGCAGCCGGGTTCATCACGGGCATCTGCCTGCCGGTGGACGGCGGCTTCTCGGCCTACTCCGGCGTCTGACAGCAAAGGCACACCATAAAGAGCATCCAAAAGGCAGGACTTCGCAGGAAGTCCTGCCTTTTGTGCTGTAAAAACAGGAGGGCCGGACGATGCCGGATCTCCCGTGGGAGAACAGAAGATCTGCGGAAAACTGCAGGGGAGAGACCTTACAGGCACTCCAGCAGGATGTCATACACTTCCTCCCGGCTGAGGGGGCGGGGGTTGCACTGGATGACCTTGCAGCAGTCGATGACGCTGCCGCTGCCCACGGCGAGAATGAAATCCACGCCCTTTTCCAGGCAGAGGGCTGCACCGGCCTGCGCCTTGGCGTAGGTGGGGTTGGAGGGGATGCCGGAGAACGCTACGATCTCCTTGTCCGCATTTTTCAGCAGGGCGACCATCTCGTCATAGATGCCGTTTGTCTTGATGGAGCCGCCGCCGTAGGCCAGCAGGACGGTTTTACCGAATTTACCCAGCTCGGCAGCGGCTGCTTTGGCAGCGGCATCCTTACCAAAATAGACCTTCATCGGGTAGGAATACACAAAATCATTCATGAAAAAGTCTCCTTTCTATCGTGTGGAGCGGCGGCACACAGCAGGGACAGCCGTTCTTGTAATTGGGCAGGGTACATGGTACAATGCGGTTGACAGGATCGCTTTGCAACACTGATTATAGTTTGCGGTTATTACAACCGGTCAAGAGGCTGTTACGATTTCTTTGTGAATTTTTCATGAACGAACTGGGAAGTGCGGATCTAATGTACACCATGATGCAGGCGTGCCGGGAGCTGGAGGACAGCGTTGCCTACATCGACTGGAAGCAGAACTTCTAAGACGAGGTGCTTGCAGGGAAGCGGCCCTATGAGAGCAACCTCATTGCAGCGGAAAAGAAATGACGTGCCCGGGTGCTGTGCCTGAAAAATAGAGCGGTAAAAAATGGGGTATCTCTTGATATGCGGTGCAGAATCTTTTATAATGGATAGGTATAAAATTCAGGAACGGGGAAATCTCCGGGAGACACTCCGGCTGACGGAGCCCCGACGTGTGTAGATAGGAAACGGAATTTGGAGGAAATGTTACATGAGCAAAAAATGCAGCTGCTGCGGTGCGAATCTGGAAGATAATGCACTGTTCTGCACGGTTTGCGGACAGCGGCAGAAGCCGAACCAGAATGCGGCGCCGAAAAAGGAAGTCAGACTGAAAGGGCAGTCCCAAGAGCAGAAAGCAAAACAGGAAGACAGCGCCGGGAAGAAACTGGATGCCGACAAGAAGGCAAAGATCAGCATGGTTCTGGGAATCGTCACCTGGGTGTTGCTCTTTACACCAGCGGCGGTGCTATCGCTTGTCACGGACATCGTGGGTATCGTGTTTGGTGTGCAGGCAAAAGAATCCAGCCACAAGAAAATGGTTAGGGCAGGTCTTGTGCTGAACGGCTTCTATATAGGACTCATTTTGATTGCGTTGCTGATAATTCTTTTGTCACAGGTAACTTCCTGATAACAAAAGGCTTTGATAAAAGTGACTCAGCGCCCCACGCTTTTTGCACGCGGGGCGCGCTTTTTGTACAGAAGAACGAAGATCTGCAAAGAAGCTGTAAAATTTTGCGGGCGGGGTTGACGAATGGCGCCGACCGTGGTAGAGTAATGGGCGGAAAAGGCGCAAACTGCCCTTTTTACGTCAGAAAAACGAGGTGGTCGTCATGGAACCTGCTGGTAGTAGCAACAGTTCATATCCCCGATCAGTGAACCAGACGGCAGCCTCTTTGCAAGCCGGAAAACAGCCCTGCTGTGCGTGAAAGCGCACGGCCTGTGTTTGCTTTCCGTGATATTGGAACCGTAAGCTGCCGCCTGGTAAAAAGGAGGCAGCTTTTTATGTCTGAAATTTCGATCAATACCCTCAAGACCATGCTGGCGAACCTGGATGACGCCAAAAAATACCAGAGCCTGCGGGATGTGATGGAGACCCTGCCGGCCCCCGACCTGGCCGCAGTGTTCGAGGATCTGCCGGCCGAAAAGCTCCCGGTGCTGTTCCGTCTGTGCCCCAAGGACCTGGCGGCGGATGTATTCACCGAGCTGACCCCTGTCATCCAGCAGAAGCTGATCGACGGCCTGACCGATACCGAGCTGAAGGCCGTGGTGGACGAGCTGTGCGTGGACGATGCGACCGACCTTGTGGAGGAGATGCCGGCCAATGTGGTCAAGCGCATTCTGAGCCAGGCCGACCCCGCCACCCGCCGCATGATCAACGAACTGCTCCAGTACCCGGAGGACTCCGCCGGCGGCGTGATGA
Source organism: uncultured Faecalibacterium sp. (assembly GCA_902463905.1). Classification (GTDB taxonomy): domain Bacteria; phylum Bacillota; class Clostridia; order Oscillospirales; family Ruminococcaceae; genus Faecalibacterium. The sequence goes on from CABQHF010000130.1 coordinate 4,306, forward strand.
CCACCGAGCTGATGGAGCTGCGCCCGGACATGACGGTGGCGCAGGCCATGGAGGCCATCCGCAAGAACGGCTTCGACAAGGAGACCATCAACAACTGCTATGTGACCGACGGCAGCCGCAAGCTGGTGGGCGTGGTGTCCCTGCGGACACTGGTGCTGGCCAAGGACACCGCAGAGCCCATCCAGAACCTGATGGACACCAACGTGGTGAGCGTGAGCACCACCACCGACCAGGAGGAAGTTTCCAACCTGTTTGAAAAATACGGCTTCCTGGCCATCCCGGTGGTGGACGCCGAAAAGCGGCTGGTGGGCATCGTGACCATTGATGATGCGATCAGCATCCTGCAGGACGAGGCCAGCGAGGATATCGCCAAGATGAACGCGATCGGCCCCTCCGACAAGCCCTACTTCAAGCAGAGCATGTGGGACCTGTACAAGAGCCGTGCACCCTGGCTGCTGTTCCTGATGATCAGCGCCACCTTCTCCAGCATGGTCATCCGCGGGTTTGAGGATGCCCTGGCGGCGGTGACGGTGCTGACGGCCTACATTCCCATGCTGACCGATGCCGGCGGCAATGCAGGCAGTCAGAGCACCTCCACCATCATCCGTGGCATGGCGGTGGGCGAGATCAAGCCCCACGACCTGCCCCGCATCCTGTGGCGGGAGTGCCGCGTGGCTTTGCTATGCGGCGGCACGCTGGCAGTGTGCAACTTTGCAAAGCTGTTGCTGTTTGACCGGGTGACCGCCCCGGTGGCGCTGGTGGTGTGCCTGACCTTGATCTGCACCATCCTGCTGTCCCAGCTCATCGGCGGCCTGCTGCCCGTGGTGGCAGAAAAGCTGCATGTGGATCCGGCAGTGATGGCTTCGCCGCTGATCACCACCATCGTGGATGCGACCACCCTGCTGATCTATTTCAATGTTGCAAAAGTCGTGCTGCATGTGTAAGTACGAAACCGAGAAACAAGGCCCCCGGAAGCGGTATGCTGCCGGGGGCCTTGTTGTTTCCGACACCGGGAAAAACGTCCTCTTTGAATGGAGTCCTGTTGCGAAAACATGAAAGAAAAGTCGTACTCATCCGATGAAAATTCGCAAAAACGGTCAAATTCTGTTTTTGAGAGGTGGACATTCCGCAGCCCTTCGTGCTACAATGAAATCTGTTCCTCTTCTGCCGACGCAACCGGCAGGAGCAACAAAAGAACGGAGGTTTTTTCATGTTAGAAAATGTCTTTCATCTGAAGGAAAACCACACCGATGTAAAGACCGAGATCATGGCAGGTATCACCACCTTCATGACCATGGCCTACATCCTTGCGGTCAACCCCAACATCCTGTCCGCTTCGGGCATGGATTCAGAAGCAGTTCTGATCGCCACCGCACTGGCATCCTTCGTCGGCACGGCCCTGATGGCCCTGCTGGCCAACTACCCCTTCGCTCTGGCTCCCGGCATGGGCCTGAACGCTTACTTCTCCTACACGGTCGTCCTGACCATGGGCTACAGCTGGCAGCTGGCCCTGATGGCTGTGTTCGTGGAAGGCGTCATCTTCATCGTGCTGTCCCTGACCAATGTGCGTGAGGGCATCTTCAACGCCATTCCCATGACCCTGAAGAGCGCTGTCAGCGTGGGCATCGGCCTGTTCGTGGCTTTCGTCGGCCTGCAGAACGCCAAGCTGATCGTGAACAGTGACTCCACCCTTGTCACCTACCAGCACTTCAAGGGCGAGACCTTCCACAGCGTGGGCGTGGGTGCTATCCTGGCCCTGGTGGGCGTGGCCATCACCGCTATCCTGCTGGTGAAGCGTGTGAAGGGCGGCATCCTGTATGGCATCCTGATCACCTGGGTGCTGGGCATCCTCTGTGAGCTCACCGGCATCTATGTGCCCAATGCGGACGCGGGCATGTACAGCGTGATCCCCACTGCTTTTGTCAGCTTTGACTTCTCGGCCCTGGGCAAGACCTTTGGCCAGGTGTTCAAGACTGATTTCTCCGGTGTCGGCATCCTCAACTTCTTTGCCGTCATGTTCTCCTTCCTGTTCGTGGACCTGTTCGATACCCTGGGCACCCTGATCGGTGTGGCATCCAAGGCCGACATGCTGGA
>CABQHF010000131.1 GCA_902463905.1 uncultured Faecalibacterium sp.
TGGCAATGCCGAACATGCAGGCCCAGAACAGGATGCCGATGTAGTTGCCGTTCATGATGGCCGCCACGGGGTTGGCCACAAAGTTGGTGAGCAGGGTGCTCATCACTTCGCCCAGACCCTGAGGGATCACGTCGGACTGGGCAGCGTCTGCCAGCACCACCGTAACCGGGAACATAAAGCTGGTAACTGCCGCCAGGGCTGCTGCCAAAAAGGTGGTGAGCATGTACAGCCAGATCACCGTGCCAAAGCGGCGGTCCAGCCTGGAAGAACCCTGTGCCAGGGCGCTTGCCACGATCACGAACACCAGCACCGGGGCAATGCCCTTCAATGCGCCGACGAACAGGTTGCCGAACTCAGCCACCCAACCGGCACCCGGGGCCACCAGTGCCAGCACCACGCCGACTGCCAGGCCGACGAGGATGCGCAGGATCAGACTGATGCTGTTGTATTTTGCAACAGCAGCTTTCAGGGTCTTCATAATATGATAACACTCCTCTTTATGCTGTACGCCTCATGCGTACAGTTTTCTGTCTCTTACCCAAGAACAAGTGTCATTATAGCACAGACGGTCCAAAAGAGGAAGTATTTTGCGGCATTTTCCCGGCGCAAGAATTTATTTTTGTAAACTTTTTTCAGAACCGCCCAGAAACTGTATTTTTATCAAGTACACTTTTGTGGTTTCGACAACAAAAAGCGCACCCACGCAGAGCATCTTGTGTGCCCCGCCGGGTGCGTTTTGTCCATTGTATGATCTCAAGCTCAGCTTGCAAGGCTGTCGGTCACGCTCAGGATGTTGGCGCTGCCGTCCAGCCCTTCATAGACCGTCATCACAGCATAATGAGTCTCTGCGCCGGGGTATACCTCCGTCGCCTCGCACAGGATGCGGTAGTTGGTGCCCGCCACCACCTGGGTGCTCAGCAGGGCCACGGGAACGTAATCCACGCACAGAAGGCCCTCGGTGGCCTTTTCAAAGGCCGCCTTTGCTTCGTCGGTCATGGCAGGGGACTGGGCTTCCTGCCAGCCTCCGGTCATCTCTTTGTCGTCCACAAGGTCGGTTTCGCACAGGGCATCATCGACGTTCAGGATCTCCGCCCCGCCCAGCAGGCCGCGCTGCAGGGTGACCACCACATACTGCTCCTGTGCGCCCGGATAGCAGACCGTCATCCTGCACAGCACCCGGTACTGGGTTCCCTTCGCGGTGGTGCGGGTGGCCAGCACCGCCGCCGGGGTGTAGCTTGCCCCCACCAGCCCGTCAAAGGCCTTGTCGAACAGCTTGCGCACCTTGGTGGTCACCGTGGGGTCAGCAGCGCGCTTCCAGCTGTCGGAGACGCAGTTTTCTTCGGAGATCACTGCCGGGGCCGTCTCATCGGCGGGCTGTGCCGGGGCCGCAAAGGCCTGCACCGCGCCGCCTGCCAGCATGGAAGCAGCCAGAACGGTGGCCGCGCAAACCGAGATCATCTGTTTTTTCATAAGAGACACGCTCCTTCTTCTTGCTCTACCATGTGTGAGACTTTTTGAGGTCTTACCGTTTTTTCCTCTTCATCTCCAACACGATGCACCCCGGCCGGATATTGCAGCCCGCACAAAAAATGCCTGCGGACGGTTCAAAAACCGCACCCGCAGGCATTCTGTTTTTTAGTTTGATTCGCTCCGCTGCTGGGTCAGGGCCAGCTTCTGGTAGGCGATGCGGGGCGTTCCGTCCGCCACATGGATGATGCCGCAGCGCGTAAAGCCGTTCTTTTCCAGCAGATGCTGCATGATCTGGTTGTCGGCATGGGTGTCCGCCCGCAGACTCTGGCAGTGCTCCAGACACCACTCGATGACCGCCGAAGCCACCCCCTTGCTCTTGCCGGAGGAGGCCAGCCGGTGGATGGTGCCATAGGGCAGGGTATCGTTCAGCCATGCTCCGTCCTCGATCACCTGATAGGTGGGGTCCGCCCCCAGAATAAAGGCGAACGCCCCCAGCAGCTGGCCGTTGAGCACATACACGAACAGCCGGTTGGAGTCGATGTCCTCCTCCAGAAGCTCCTGCGGGGGAAAGTTGTCGCCCCACTGGGTGGGGTTGCCCGAAGCCGCCATGGCTTCCCGCGCATGGGCATAGATCTGCAGGATCTGCGGCAGATCTCCTCTCACTGCTCCACGAAACATCTGTTTACCCCCTCTTATCCTGCCGCATATTCTCCGCAAGGAAGGCGCGGCACAGCTTTGTTGCACTTGTTATTATACTACATCCTGCCAGAAAACACCAGTTTTTTGTGCATCGGCACAACTGCAAAAAAAGCAGGGCACCGTGCGTCTCACACCGGTGCCCTGCTCAGGGGGGGGGAAGTGATTCTCTTGCCTGGAATGCTCAGGCCGTGGTCCGGCTGCGGACTGCGCGCACCTGACGGTACTCACGGGGGCTCAGGCCGTAGCGCTCGTGGAACAGACGATAAAAATAGCTGGTGTTCTCGTAACCCACCTGGGCAATGATCTGCTGGATGTTCAGATCGCTGCGGCGCAGCAGGCGGGCCGCCGTCTCCATGCGGTGCCTCTGCAGCAGCTCCTTGTAGGTCTTGCCGGTCTGCGCACGCACGCACTCGCTGACGTATGCCAGCGAAACGCCATAGGCCCGCGCCACGTTGGACAGGCTGGCCTCGCGGTAATTCTGGGTGATCTCCTGCAGAGCTGCCTGCACCAGCGCGTCGCGGCTGACAGCTTCGGTGCGGCTCTCCAGCAGGTATTTCTGATTCTGTGTCATCTGGATTTCCTCCGTAACAGTGCGGCAAAGCGGGGACTGGGGGAAGCCGGACACCCGCCGCACGGGAACTGCAGGTCTTGCTTTTAGGAAGGCCCTTACACCTTCAATACGAAACACGGTCCCGGAAGATTGCAGGAAAGATAAAGATTTTTTAATTATTTTCCGTCGCACACAAAAAGGGCCGCCTGTGCAGCGCTGCACAGCACGGTCCCCGGAAGAAAATGAGGAAAATCGCTTGATCAAAACATGCTCTCGTCCTTATAACGGCCGGTGCGCACGAACTGCACCCATTCGGCCACGTTCACCGCGTGGTCGCCGATGCGTTCCAGATATTTGATCACCATCAGCAGGTCCAGCGCGGCATCCACCTTGCCGGGTGCGGCTGCGATCTCCTGCGCGAGGGTGTGCTTGATGGCATTGAAGTCAAAGTCCACGGCGTCGTCGGCCGCAATGACCTTGCGGGCGGCCAGCTCGTCCTCCGCGGTCAGTGCCGCCATGGCGTCCTGGATCATCTGGTATGCCTTGCGGCCCATGGCAATGGCCTGGCTCACCGCCGGGTCGCCCTCCTTGCGCACGGTGACCAGATGCGGGATGATCTCGGCGATATCCGAGGCATGGTCGCCGATGCGCTCAATGTCGGTGACCACCTTCATGGCGGTGGAGATGCGGCGCAGGTCACCGGCCACCGGCTGCTGGCGCAGCAGCAGGGTCATGCAGCGGTGCTCGATGTCCCGCTCCATGTTGTTGATGCGGCTGTCGCCCTTCACGATCTTCTGGGCGGCTTCGGCATCGGCGGTGCACAGTGCTTCCAGAGCGGCCTCCACGGCCTCGGCAGAGTTGCTGCCCATTTCCACCAGCGCCGCCTTGAGGGCTTCCAGATCGGTGTCGTACTGTTTGCGGATGCTCATTGGTCTTTCCTCCTCGATTTAACCGAACCGGCCGGAGATGTAATCCTCGGTGCGCTTGTCCTGCGGGGCGCTGAAGATCTGGTTGGTGGGGCCCACCTCCACCAGCTCGCCCAGCAGGAAGAAGGCTGTGCGGTCGCTGATACGGGCAGCCTGCTGCATGTTGTGGGTGACGATGACCACCGTGTAGTTCTTTTTCAGCTCGCTCATCAGCTCTTCCACCTTCATGGTGGAGCCGGGGTCCAGGGCGCTGGTGGGCTCGTCCATCAGCAGCACTTCGGGCTTGACCGCCAGGGCGCGGGCGATGCACAGGCGCTGCTGCTGGCCGCCGGACAGGCCCAGGGCGCTCTTTTTCAGGCGATCCTTCACCTCATCCCACAGGGCCGCACCCCGCAGGGAGCTTTCCACCAGCTCATCCAGCTCTGCCTTATTGCGCACACCGTGGAGCCTGGGGCCGTAGGTGATGTTGTCGTAGATGCTCATGGGGAAGGGGTTGGCCTTCTGGAACACCATGCCCACCCGGCGGCGCAGGTCGGTGAGCTCCATGTCCCGGGCAAAGATGTCCTGCCCCTTGAGGCGGACATCCCCCTCGATGCGCACGCCCGGCACAAGGTCGTTCATGCGGTTGAGCGTTTTCAGGAAGGTGGACTTGCCGCAGCCGGAGGGGCCGATGAGGGCCGTGATCTCCCGCTCGCCCACGTCCAGCGAGATATGTTTCAGCGCCTTGAAGTCGCCGTACCAGAGGTTCAGATCCTTTGCCGATATCACCGGCACCTTCGTGTTTTCCATAGAGTACCTCTTTATTTTTACTGCTTCTGTTTCAGTTTTGCTTTGGCCAGCCGGGCGGCCAGGTCGATGGCCAGAACCAGCACCAGCAGCACCGCACCAATGCCCCAGGCCGAGGCGAAATCGCCATCCTCAAAGGCGCGCAGGTACAGCAGCACCGAAAGGGTCGCGCCGTTGGAGGTGTAGGCCTTGACCACGCCCTTGGCGATCACCTCTGCCGCACCGGCGGTGAACAGCAGCGCGGCGCTTTCGCCCACGATGCGGCCCACGGCCAGAATGCAGCCGGTGACGATGCCGTCGATGCTGCAGGGCAGCACGATGGTGCGGATGATGTGCCACTTGCCCGCACCCAGACCCAGCGCACCCTCCCGGTAGCCCTGGGGCACCGTTTTCAGGGATTCCTGGGTGGTGCGGATGATGGTGGGCAGGTTCATGACCACCAGTGTCAGGCTGCCGGACAGCAGGCAGGTCTGGAAGCCCAGCGCCTGGCTGAACACCAGCATGCCCACCAGACCATAGAGGATGCTGGGGATGCCCGCCAGCGTCTCGTTGGTGAACTCGATGATCTCGATCAACCGGCGGTTGGAGGCGTATTCGGTCAGATAGACTGCCGCGCCCACACCCAGCGGCAGCACGATGAGCAGGGTCAGCAGGATGACGTACAGCGTGTTGAGGATGGCCGGCAGGATGCCGTCGGTGCCTTTCAGCACGCTGGCCGTGGTGGTGAGGAAGTTCCAGCTGATGTGCGGCACACCGCGCACCAGCACCATGCCGATGATGCCCGCCACCAGCGCCATCACCAGCAGGGCAGCCGTCCACACCAGCACCGTCATCACACGGTTCCATGCCCGGCGGGAGGGCGAAAACCCGTTATGCATCGCGGTCGCCTCCCTTCAGCACCACGTTGAGCACCACATTGATGATCATGATGAACACAAACAGCACCAGCGCGATGCTGAACAGCGCCTGCCGCTGCAGGCCGCCGGCGTAGCTCATTTCCTTGGCAATGGCGGTGGTCAGGAAGGTGACGCTGCGGAACACGCTGTCCGGCATGTTGGGGCTGTTGCCGGCCACCATCATCACGGCCATGGCCTCGCCGATGGCGCGGCCGATGCCCAGCACGATGCCGGCGGCAATGCCGCTTTTGGCAGCGGGCACGCTGATCTTGAACCAGGTCTCGGTGTCGGTGGCACCCAGGGCCAGGCTGCCCTGCTCATATTCCGGCGGCACGGCGTTGAGGGCCGTGACCGACACCGACACGATGCTGGGCAGGATCATGATGGACAGCACCACGATGGCCGACAGCAGGCAGGCACCGGACGCCTTGCCAAAGGTCTTTGCCACGGCGGGCACCAGCACCTGCATGCCCAGCAGGCCGAACACCACGCTAGGGATGCCGCTCAGCAGCTCAATGGCCGTGACCACCACCGTGCGCACCTTCGGGCCGGCCGCCTTGGACAGGAACACCGCCGTGAGCAGGCCGATGGGCACGCCGATGAGGGTGGCACCCAGCGTGCCGTACACACTGGACAGGATAAAGGGCAGGATGCCGAACTTCGGGTCGGCGGCGGTGGAGGCCCACTCGGTGCCCAGCAGGAACCGGAACAGGCCGATCTTGTGGATGGCCGGCACGCCGGAGAGGACCATGTACACCGTGATGAGCACCACGCAGCCCACCGCCAGCATGCCGCACAGGAAGAAGATGAAATTCATCATCGCTTCCAGCCAGTCGGCAGGGGTGCGGGGCAGCTGCACCCTGCGGAGAATCGAGGATTTTTTGTTCATATTAGAATCCTTTGAAAAAGCCGCGTCGGCTCGCAGAAACGGCAGGCCAACGCGGTGGGCTAATTTTATC
>CABQHF010000132.1 GCA_902463905.1 uncultured Faecalibacterium sp.
TTTTCAAACAAGATAAATCGGTAAGCATTTTTAGGAATGTATTCGCCTTTGAGCCATGGGCAACGCTGCGGCATCTGCTCCAAAGATTTTGCAGCCTTTTCAAATTCGACCGTAAGCCGCTCTGCTGCCGCAGGGCTGACCTCTGCCAAAAATGCGGCATGGGACACCAGCATCTGAGCGGCCCGTGCTGATACGATCACGCGGTATTTATTTTGTTGCTCCATGTCCGGCGGCCTCCTTGATCGCACTGCGCATCATGGAAGCAACCTCGTCAATCGAATAGCCCTCGCTTCCACGCATCCGATCCTCTTCCACGGAAAGCAGCTCCTCACGGAGCTTCAGCATTTTTTCACGGCGGTTGTAGGTTTCGATGTCCATGACGACCAAGTCACCCTCGCCGTTTTTGGTGAGAAAAATCGGCTCGGCGGTTTCTCTGCACAGATCGGCGATCTCATTGTAGTTCTGGCGAATCGCTGCAGATGGACGGATATTCATAAAAGCACCTCCTGCTCCTGTGTGGCCTATATATAATAGTAAAATTCTAATTATATTATACCCATATTGTGCAACGAAGTCAATGCAGACAACTGTCACTTCGTTCTCCATTTCCACCACTTTACAACCATTATGACAACAGCAACCACGAAAACAGCTATGAACAATCAACCATCTTTTGCAGAATATCCGCCATGTCATCCTTATGGACACACGCGCCGCCATGGTCACGGCAGTAGTAGCAGGCTGAACAAGGAGAAACTTTCTTCTCTGTTATGCGAATCTTCTCAACCTCATTGCCGGATTCCAAGGCACCACGCAAAAACTCGTCGCACAGAAGGTCTGAGTTGCCGTTTTTTCTCGGACTGCCAGATAAAATCAATATTTTCTTGCTCATGTTCCTCACCTCGTCAATTCTTCTTGCGTTCTTCCACCATGTTGACAAACCATTCTACCATGGCAGGGTCATAGTGGGAGAAGAATGCGCTTGTTTTCGTGTCCAGTGCTGCGATACTCGCCATATCCTCTTCGGAGAGGGTGAAGTCAAACACATTCAGATTTTCCTGCATCCGCTCGATATGGGTGGATTTCGGGATCACCACCATGCCCCGCTGCAAATGCCAGCGGAGAATGACCTGCGCTGCACTCTTGCCGTACTTGGCACCGATTTCGTTCAGCACGGGATTCTGGAACATATCGCCCCGTCCCTCTCCGAAGGGCGCCCATGCCTCAATCTGTACGCCATATTTGTCCATCCACTTCTTTGCCTCGGTCTGCTGATGGAAGGGGTGTACCTCTACCTGATTGACCATTGGTTTGATGCGTGCAAAGGAGCAGATGTCCACCAAACGATCCGGGTAGAAGTTAGACACACCGATAGCGCGAATCTTGCCATCTTCGTACAGCTCTTCCAATGCCCGCCATGCACCGTAGTAATCAGCATACGGCTGATGCAGCAGGCAGAGGTCAAGGTAGTCGGTGCGCAGTTTTTTCATAGAGTTCAGAACGGACGCCTTAGCCGCATCGTAACCGTAATGCTCGATCCAGACCTTAGTGGTCAGAAAAATGTCCTTGCGTTCAATGCCGGACTTTTCGATGCCCGCACCAACCTGTGCCTCGTTGAAATAGCTCTGCGCTGTATCAATAGCACGATAGCCGACCTTCAGTGCATCCAGTACGCAGCGTTCGCATTCCTCCTGCGTCACCTGAAACACGCCGTAGCCCAACTGCGGCATTTTCACACCGTTGCTCAAAGTGATGTATTCCATGATGAAAACCTCCCTGTTGATTTGAATTTTATCTTGTGCTATCATCATATCATCCGGTAGTTACTACCGGTCAAGAACTTTTTTCAAATCGCAGGAGGTTTTTTATGTACTCCATGAAAGAGGCTTGCTCTCTCACAGATATGACCTATGAAAATCTGAAATTCTACTGCAATGAGGGGCTTGTTCCCAATGTCAAACGAGATAGCCGGAATTATCGTGTATTTGACGAGCATGATATCAAATGGATTCAAAGCCTGAACTGCCTGAAAAGCTGTGGCATGAGCCTTGCGGAAATGAAAACATATCTGGCGCTCTGCTTGGAGGGCGAAGGTACCATTCCGGAACGCAAGGTGATCCTTGCAGAGAAAAAAGAAGCCCTGCTCCAATCCATTGCGGAACTGCAAAAGGCAGTGGCATTCATTGACTGGAAGCAAGGGTTCTATGATGATGTGTTGTCCGGTAAAACGGAGTATTACAGCAATCTCGTGTCAGGGATGATGAAGTAATATACGAAGCTGTCAACTCCTGTGTTGCCGATTTCAGTATGCCACACCGAACCCCATTGCAAAAGAGCCTATGTACGCCGCCCGCAGGCGGCAAAGGTCAGTCCGGGGAAAATTCCAGTTCGGCAAAACTCCGCATCGGTCAGCAGTTTCAGCTTTTCGATAACGCCCTCCGACAGTTCCCGCAGGGCGGTTTCATCCGGCATCAGGTAGCTCTGCATGAGCCGCAGTTCATGGATAAGCCCCAGCCGGGTGCCGGTGTTGTAAAGCATCATCAACATGAGTTCTTCATGGTTAAAGTTCATGTTCAGCCCTCGCTTTCCGGCAGACGGTGGGATTGCACTCCGGGGCATCGCACTTCTCTTTGAGATTCATCAGCGCCGAAGGACGTTCCGGCTTTTTATCCAGAAACCCCGGCAGCTCTTTGAAGCCAATGCTGTCCACATAGTGCGCCGAAATCTTCCCATCCTGATAAAGAACACACACGCCGCACCGAGCGTCGTACCAAGGAAGGGTATCAGGATCCCGTAAAAAGTCTGTTTTATCATGAAGTTTCGCCCCTTTAGTTAGTCTTGTTTAACTTTCATTTCTGTAAAAAAGGCCGCATACTGCGACCTTTCCAATAAAAGAATACGTCACCTTTCCGCTTCTGTCAAGGCAGTGCAGCATTTTGCTGCTCCAAGCTCCTCTGCAGATCCCGTCCCTCCGAAAAAACAAATAACCTCCGCTTTCTCGCCGAACAAAAAATCTCCCCGTGTCAGGGTCACAGCCTTGTACACGGGGAGTTTTCTCATTTTCAGGTTTACAAGTCACTGGGCGCTGTAGATGCTGCCCATCGTCCAGGAGTTATCTGCGGAATACTTTGCGTGGTTGCGCAGGTAGGTGACCCAGGTACCATAACCGTTGCCGGCCGACAGGTGGATGCCGTCCGGGGCGGCCAGCATCTCCTTCAGGTTGCCCTCACCGTCTGCCAGCGCCTCCCACAGATCCAGATACACGCAGCCCTTGCTGGCGGCCAGTTGGGCCAGCTGCTCGTTCACGCCGCGCAGCACATCCGAGGCAAGGCCCGGTTTTTCGGCTGCGGCCTCCGGGCGCACCGGCGGCACGGACTCCACATAGATCACGCAGTCCTCGCCCAGCTTCTCGCGCAGCATATCCAGCATCTGGCCGTAATAGGCCAAGAACCGGTCAGAGGCGCCCAGGGTGGTGAGGGTGTTGGTGCCCAGCAGGATATACAGCTTTTTGGGCTGCGCCGCTGCCAGCACATCCAGTGCGATCTCCTCCCCGCGGGTGGAGTTCTTGACCGCCGTCCGGTTCACGATGGCATCCGGCCCCACACCGGTGTAGCCGCAGACGAGTGCCCCACCCAGATTGATCTTGTAATCCGAGAAGCCCACGGTCAGGCTGTCACCCAGGAAGGCGGCATCTGCAAAATAACTCAGATCTACCTGCCCGCAGCTGGGCTGACGGATGACGCTGGCGTCATAGGCCAGTACCGAGGCCGAAGCAGCGTCCTGCTTTGCCGGGCCGAAATTTTCCAGCGTGACCGCCTGTGCGTCCCCGCTGCCGTCCGGCGCGGTGCTGTCGCCGCTGCTGTCACTGTCTGCCGCTTCGCCCTGCATGGGCAGTGGTGCCAGAATGTCCTGTGCAATGCCGCTGGCCACCGGCTCCGACTGTGCGTCCTTGGCCGATGCACCGTTTTCCAGAATGGCGGTAATGGCGTAGGCCAGCACCAAAATGGCCAGCACCACCCCTGCCAGGCGCAGCTTGCCGCTCACGCCGCCGTGACGGGCACGGTGCGATGTCGAATGATATTCGTGTGAAATCCCCATGGTTTTTGCTCCAGCTTTCTCGTTTTTACCCCCAGCGGCCGACACAGCCCGCCGCATCGGATGCAGGTGCTCCCATTCTATCATAATTTTTTTGCCTGTGCAACCAATTGGGTCTTGCATACAACAGGCAAAACAGTTACAATAGAGTCGTAGCAGATTTTTGCGCATTTTACAAAAAGCGCATTCACATGCTGCATCATTTTTGTACCACTTGCAAATTTGTTTTGTCGGCCGCCCTCGGTCTGTGTGCAGTGCAGGGCCGCAGTCCCTTTGCAGCAGGGCAGTAGGCAGCGCCGGTTTGCAGGCGTTTTCAAACGTTTATGGTAAAGGATCAAGAAGGAGGTACTCATGGCCAAAAATGTGATCATTGGTCAGAGCGGCGGCCCCACGGCCGTCATCAATTCCAGCCTGGCAGGCGTGTACAAGGCTGCCTGCAGTCTGGGTGCCGACAAGGTGTACGGCATGAAGTACGGCATCGAGGGCCTGCTCAAGGAAGAGCTCATCGAGCTGAATGTCCTGCTGGACGACCGCATGAGCATTGAGCTGCTCAAGCGCACCCCGTCCAGCTATCTGGGCAGCTGCCGCTACAAGCTGCCCGACCCGGACACCGACTCCACCCCGTTCGTCAAGCTGTTCACCCTGTTTGACAAGTACGACATCTGCGCGGTGTTCTACATCGGCGGCAACGACTCCATGGACACCATCGCCAAGCTCAGCCGCTACGGCGACCGGGTGGGCAGCAGCGTGCGGTTCATCGGTGTGCCCAAGACCATCGACAACGACCTGTGCCTGACCGACCACACCCCCGGCTACGGCTCTGCCGCCAAGTACATTGCCACCATTTTAAAGGAAGTCATCCGGGATTCCTCCGTGTATGACATCCGCAGCGTGACCGTGGCCGAGATCATGGGCCGCCACGCGGGCTGGCTGGCCGGTGCGGCCTGCCTGGCCGGCGGCGATGACTGCGAAGGCCCGGATCTGATCCTGCTGCCGGAGGTGCCTTTCGATCAGGACAGATTCCTGGCAAAGGTGGACGAGCTGCAGAGGGTCAAGCCCAATGTCATCATCGCAGCCAGCGAGGGCGTCAAGACCGCCGACGGCACCTATCTGTGCGATCTGGTGTCCACCGCCGGGCAGCTGGATGCCTTTGGCCACAAGGCCGTGCTCAGCGGCACCAGCCGGTATCTCTCCGAGCTGATCCACGACAAGCTGAACTGCAAGAGCCGTGCCATCGAGTTTTCCACCCTGCAGCGCTGCGCCAGCCATCTGGCCAGCCGCACCGATGTGAACGAGGCCTATCAGGTGGGCGGTGCTGCAGCGGCAGCGGCCTTTGCGGGCGAGAGCGGCCGCATGATCGCGCTGGAGCGCATTTCCAGCTATCCCTATCAGTGCATCGCAAAGTCTGTGGATGTGCAGCAGGTGGCCAACCTTGAAAAGAAGGTACCGCTGGACTGGATCACCCCGGACGGCATGCAGGTGACGGCGGCCTTTGAGGAGTACGCCCGCCCGCTCATTCTGGATGAGGTGACCCCCGTTTACGTCAACGGCACCCCGCGCCACATCCGCCTGTAACCCCTTTTCCGCGTCTGTTTTCGTGCACCTGCACATGATATAAAAGCCGAAACAGAAAAAACAAAAAAGGAGAAATCATCATGGGTAAAAATGCAATCGTTGGTCAGTCTGGCGGCCCTACCTCCGTCATCAATGCAAGTCTGGCAGGCGTGTTCGAGAGCTGCAAGAGCCGCGGTGCCGACATCGTGTACGGTATGTGCAACGGTGTTGCCGGTCTGCTGGAGGAGCGCGTGGTGGATCTTTCCACCGTGCTGACGGACGACCTGGACATCGAGCTGCTCAAGCGCACCCCGTCCAGCTTCCTGGGCAGCTGCCGCTATAAGCTGCCCGACTGGCACGACGACGAGGCCGTGTACAAAAAGCTGTTTGCCATTCTGGAAAAGCTGAACATCGGCTACTTCTTCTACATCGGCGGCAACGACT
>CABQHF010000133.1 GCA_902463905.1 uncultured Faecalibacterium sp.
TATAAGAATTGATACCGGAAAGGCACAGCTGTTCTGAGAACGGCTGTGCCTTTTTTGCGCTTTGCGTGCAGAGCCCATATTTTCAGAGACGACCCGGCAGAATGCAGTAAGAATCATTCAAATCTTTTACATAAAACAGACAAAAAGGGGTAGAAGGTCGGGTAACTTTCTGCTATACTGGAACTCGGAGCGCACTGCACCCGAAAAAACAGGAGGGGATCATTATGCCGTCAACTTATGCGCACCGCCGTTTTGGCATGGATGTCCTGCAGCAGCTGCCCGCAGACCTGCAGGAAAAGATCGGGCAAAACCGGGCCCTGTTTGGCGTGGGCCTGCACGGGCCGGATCTGCTGTTCTACTATCATGCAGCCAAGTCCAACCCCGTGGGCGCCCTGGGCAACGCCATGCACGAAAAGCCGGGCCGGGTGTTCTTTGACCGCGCCCGCGGCGTGGTACAGAAGGCGAAGGACCGGGACGCTGCACTGGCTTATGCCCTGGGTTTTGTGTGTCATTTTGCGCTGGACAGCACCTGTCACCCCTATGTGGAGGCCTGCACCCGCCAGAGCGGAGTGAGCCACTGCGAGATCGAGACCGAGTTCGACGATATGCTGCTGCGTCGGGACGGCCATGACCTGCAGAAATACTTCACGGCCAGCCATATCCAGCCCACCGCAGAAAACGCCCGGATCATTGCGCCTTTCTACGAGGGCCTGACCGGCCTGCAGGTACTGGATGCCCTCAAAGGCATGATCGCGGTGCACAAGTTGCTGCAGCCCTCCGGTGCGGCTAAGCGCTGGGCGGTGCTCACCGGCATGAAGGTGGTGGGCAAGTACGACGCGCTCCACGGCCTTGTGGCAAATCCGCAGCCCAACCCCCAGTGCACCGAGAGCAATGAGAAGCTGGATGCCCTGTATGAGCAGGCCATCCCGCTGGCGGTGCGGCTGATCGAAGAGTATGTGGAAAAGCTGGACACCAACGAGCTGTTGGATAAGGCCTACGACCATACGTTCGGAGAGTTTTAACGGAGTGGGACAACCAGAAAAAGAGAGTGCACCGCACGGCGGTGCGAGAGGAACAAGAATGCAAAAGGAAAAATTTAAGGTCACGCCGCTGGAGCGTGCGTGGATCCTGTACGATGTGGGCAACTCGGCTTTTGTGCTGATGATCGCAACCCTGGTGCCCATCTTCTTCAATGCGCTGGCCGAGGCCGGCGGTGTGAGCAAGGTGGACTATCTGGCCTACTGGGGCTATGCAAGCTCGGTGGTCACGGTGGTCACCGCCGTGCTGGGGCCAATCCTGGGCACCCTGGCCGATACCAAGAATTTCAAAAAGCCCATCTTCATGCTCTGCCTGTTCGTGGGTGTGCTGGGCTGCTGTGCCATGGGCGCGGCCCGCACCTGGCTGCCGTTCCTGGTCATCTTCATCGTGGCCAAGATCGGCTTTTCGGGCAGTCTGGTGTTTTATGACTCCATGCTGGGCGATGTGACCACCCCGGAGCGGATGGACATGGTGTCCTCCCGCGGCTATGCCTGGGGCTACATCGGCAGCTGTGTGCCCTTTGTGGTGTGTCTGGCGCTGGTGCTGGGCAGCGGGGCCATCGGCATGAGCCAGATGACCGCCCTGACCATTGCACTGTTCATCACGGCGGTGTGGTGGCTGGGCACCACCCTGCCGCTGCTCCGGCGCTACCGGCAGGTCAACTATGTGGAGGTGGAGCAGCACGCCATCCGGCAGAGTTTTGTGCGCATCGGCCACACCCTGAAGCACCTCTATGAGGACAAGCAGGTGTTCTGGTTCCTGCTGGCGTTCTTCTGCTACATCGACGGCGTGTACACCATCATTGATATGGCCACGGCCTACGGCACGGCCCTGGGTCTGGACACCACCGGCCTGCTGCTGGCGCTGCTGGTTACCCAGATCGTGGCCTTCCCCTCGGCGCTGATCTTCGGCGTGCTGAGCCAGAAATACCCATCCGGCAAGCTGATCCCGGTGTGCATCGCGGCCTATATCGGCATCGCGGTGTTCGCCTTCTTCCTCACCCAGCAGTGGCAGTTCTGGGTGCTGGCCGTGGTGGTGGGGATGTTCCAGGGCGGCGTGCAGGCGCTGAGCCGCAGCCACTTTGCCAAGATCATCCCGCCGGAAAAATCCGGCGAATACTTCGGCCTGTTCGACATCTGCGGCAAGGGCGCATCCTTCCTGGGCACCATGATCGTCAGCGTGGGCAGCCAGCTCACCGGCAGCGCCAATGTGGGCGTGGGCAGCATCGCGGTGCTGTTCGTCATCGGCTTTGTGCTGTTCCGGGTGTCGAGCCGGACGCTGGACGCAAAACAGGTATAACGTTCTTCAAAGGCTCCTCTGTGCAGGCACAGGGGAGCCTTTTTGGTTATTGTTTACAAACCTGCAATTGTGTTTTGGAGCAGTGAATGATACAATAGGGCCAGACAAAAAACACAAAGGAGAAAAAAGCGATGAAGCAGGTTCCTGGTTATACCCTCGTCCGCACGGAGGACTGCCCCGAGCAGCACGGCACCCTGACCGTGCTCACCCACGATGTGAGCGGAGCCACCATCCTGCTGGTGGAAAATGAGGACGTCAACAAGGCCTTTGGCATCGGGTTCGGCACCTTCCCTTCCGATGACACCGGCGTTTTTCATATTCTGGAGCACTCGGTGCTGGCCGGCAGCGAAAAATACCCGGTCACGTCGCCGTTCCTGCAGCTGCTCAAGAGCAGCATGGCGTCCTTCCTCAACGCGATGACCTTCCCGGACAAGACGGTGTACCCCTTTGCCACCCCCAACGAGACGGACTTCAAAAACCTGATGGACGTGTACCTGAACGCGGTGTTCTGCCCGCTGGCTATGGTGGACAAAGCCGTGTTCGAGCAGGAAGGCTGGCACCGCGACGCTGACGGCACCGTGAGCGGCGTGGTGTACAACGAGATGCAGGGTGCACTGGCCACCCCGGATGCCCAGCTGCAAAATGCGCTGGAGCGGGCGATGTTCCCGGATACGTCCTATGGCTTTGTCTCCGGCGGCGACCCGGAGAGCATCCCGGCCCTGACCTATGAGAAATACCAGCGGGTGTACCGCCGCCACTACAGCGCGGACAACTGCTGCATCACCCTGTACGGCAAAATGGATATGGCGGAAAAGCTGGAAGCACTGGACCGCGACTACCTGTCCCGGATGCCCAAAAGCACCACCCGCCCCCGCCTGACGCTGCAGGACGAGCAGCCGGGCGCCTGCGTGGAGCTGCCCTACTATACCGAGAACCCGGAGCCGGACGAGGTGCAGTGCGCACTGGCCTGGTACACCGGTGCCTTTGCAGACCGGGAACGGCAGCTGGGTGTGGAGATCCTGCTGGATGCGCTGCTGGGCACCAACAATTCGCCCCTGAAGGCGGCGCTGCTGGCCGAGAAGCTGGGCGCGGATATCGACATCGGCTTTGACGACAGCACCCTGCAGCCCACGCTGGAGCTGGTGCTGCGGGGCGCTACCGAAGAGAGCGCCCGCAAGTTTGCCCCGGCGGTGCGCAAGGCCGTGGACGCTGTGCTGGCGGAGGGCATCCCGCAGGAACTGCTGCTGGCCTCCCTGAACTCGGCAGAATTTGCTTCTTTGGAGCGGCCGGGCAGCCTGCCGGACGGCGTGCTGGACGCCATCAATGCCGCCACGGGCTGGCTGCACACCGGCGACCCGACCCTGCTGCTGCACACGGACAAACTGTTTGCCTCCCTGCGCAGCAAGATGGCAGACGGCTGGTTCGATGAGCTGCTGCGCAGCCTGTTTGCCCCGGCCCCGGTGCAGGTGCTGCAGGTGCCCACCCTGCCCAAAAAGCAGGAAGAGACGGAGGCCCCGGCCCGCACCGACGCCAAACTGGTGCTGGACCATCCGCTGACCGTGGCGGACCTGGGCGAAGGTGCCCACACTGCAGCCGGGCAGGCAGAGCAGCTGGCCGGTGCCACGGTGCTGCGTCACCCCTCGGCGGGCAGCCTGTACCTGAACTTCTACTACGACCTGGGCCATGTGGCCCCGGAGGATATGCAGTATCTGGATCTGCTCACCGATATGCTGGACGAGCTGGACGCCCCCAGTCACACGGCCCAGCAGCTGAACACCCTGCGCAGCACCTGGCTGGGCGACAGCCGCGTGATGCTGGACTTCTGGACCGGCCGACAGGAGGGTGCCCCCTGCCATGCAAAGCTGACCATGAGCCTGAGCCTGCTGGAACGCAGCCTGGAAAAGGCCGTGGAGCTGGGCGGCGAGTGGCTGTATGACACGCAGCTCACCGGCCCGGCGGCGGAAGCTGCCTTCGTCCGGGTGCTGAGCCAGCAGAAGCTGAACATGGAGCAGCAGTTCATCCAACAGGGCAATGCTTATGCAGCCACCCGCGCCGGTGCCCACTATTATGTGGAGGGCGCTGTGAGTGAGCGGTGCAGCGGCGTGAGCTACTATCACTTCCTGTGCGATCTGCTGGAAAAGGCTGACTGGGCGGGACTTGGCGCAAAGCTGGAGGCCCTGCGCGCACAGGTACTGCAGCGTGCCCAGCTCACCGTGAGCCTGCACGGCTCCGAACAGGCACTGGAGACCCTGCGCACCCTGCTGCCGGGCAGCCGGTTTGCAGCACAGGGCCGCGATGCCGCCCAGCCCTATGTGGAACCGCTGACCCCGCCGGTGAACGAGGCCTTCATCATTGACGGCGGCGTGAACTACGCGGTGCAGGCGTGGCCCATGGAGCGCCGCAGCGACCGCCGGGTGCTGGCCCGCGTGATGAGCTACGAATA
Source organism: uncultured Faecalibacterium sp. (assembly GCA_902463905.1). Classification (GTDB taxonomy): domain Bacteria; phylum Bacillota; class Clostridia; order Oscillospirales; family Ruminococcaceae; genus Faecalibacterium. The sequence continues at coordinate 4,781 of CABQHF010000133.1, forward strand.
CCTGTGGCATGAGATCCGCGAGGTGGGCGGTGCCTACGGCACCGGGATGCTGTCGGCGGACGGTGTGGAGTACCTGTACACCTACCGGGATCCTCATCTGACCGGTAGCTACGACACCTTTGCAAAAGGCCCGGCCGTGCTGGCTGCCCGCGACTATGCGGGGGCCAGCCTCAACGAGCTGATCGTGGGCACGGTGGCCAAGCTGGACACCCCCCGCAAGCCCCGCGCCGAGGCACGGGAGATCGACCGGCAGTATTTCTGCGGCATCACCGAGGCCATGAAAGCGGAGGAACGCAAGGCCCTGTGTGCCGTGGATGAAGCCCTGCTCAAGGCACAGGCTGCCGGTCTGGCCGGTGCCATGGCCGGTGGTGTGAAGGTGGCCTTTGGCAGCAAGGACGCTGTGGAGGCCGCAGGCACCCTGTTCGACCGGGTAGAGACCCTGTAAAAAGATAAAGCAAGGGCACCCCGGCACAGTGCATACAGACTGTGCCGGGGCGCCCTTTTTGTTATGGAAAGATCACTTCTTGCGGGCAATCATTTCGGTGTAGGCAAGCACCAGCGGGCCAACGCCCTTGGCGTCGTTGCAGACCACCGGCTCGCTGAAGTAGTAGGCCAGGGAGCCGTCGCGGTGATCCTTGCCGCCCAGGCCTGCCACCAGGCAGATGCCGTCCAGCTGCAGGCTGCCGTCCGGGTTCTTGGACAGGTACTTGTCGCAGGTGCCGTAGAAGGCCTTCTCGGCCCAGGCTGCCATGCGCCCCGGCAGGTAGCCCAGACGCACGCCCTTGAGCACCGCGTAGGCGAACAGGGCGGTGCCGCTGGTCTCCAGATAGTTGCCCTCCACGCCGGGGTGATCCATCACCTGCCAGAACATGCCGGTCTCCTCGTCCTGGAACTTGTGCACGTCCTCGATGGTCTGCTTGAGCATGGCCATGATGCCGCGGTACTCGTTGTACAGCTGCTCGTCCATGCGCTCCAGCACGTCCACCATGGCCACCATGAACCAGCCCATGGCGCGCAGCCAGAAGTTGGGGCTGCAGCCGGTGACGGGGTCGGCCCAGTACATCTGGCGGCTCTCGTCGTAGCCGTGGTAGTACAGGCCGGTGGTTTCGTCCCGCATGTGCTTTTGGATGTTCATGAACTGCTTGTAGCTGTCGATGCAGCCCTGCATCTTGTTGTAGCGGGTCTCGTACTCCATGTAGAAGGGCTGGGCCATATAGGTGCCGTCCAGCCACACCTGCCAGGGGTAGATGTCCTTGTGCCAGAAGTTGCCCTCCTTGGTGCGGGGCT
>CABQHF010000134.1 GCA_902463905.1 uncultured Faecalibacterium sp.
TTGTTCTGCAGCAGCACATGGGCCAGTTCACAGCCCAGCACGCCGGCTCCGTACACCAGGATCCTCATGCAGATGCGCCTCCCTTATGAATGCATATTCGGATTTATTTTTTCAAAAACGAGAAAAAGCCCTTTTTCTCGTAAGGTGCACTCGTAATGCCCTTGACTTCGTACCCGGTGGCGTTGATGGTTTCCCGCAGCTTTGTTTCGTCCAGCGCCTGCTCCGAGTGGATCACGGTCTGGCCCTTGGTGTGGGAAGAGGCCACCTTCTTTGCCTCCGGGAATGCCTTGCGCACTGCGTCGTTGACATGGCTCTCGCACATGCCGCACATCATACCGTCTACCTTTACCACTGTTTCGATCATCTGTAATTCCCCTCCATAATTGTGTCCGCATATCCTTTGCAGATCTGCGCTTTGCCATACGTTAGGAAGTACTAACCGCAGCTTCAAACAAAATGCTGTCAGGGGATTGCCCCGGCAGCAGTGCGGAGCGTTCCCCTTTTTGACATGTGGACAGGGCTGCTCAGAAATGCGCGCGTAATGTATGGTTTCATCATATCACACCGGTAGGCAAATTGCAAGCCATACCGGCAGGCAGTCAGTACTCAATGCCCCTGCGGGCGGCGATGCCCTTCTGGTAGGGGTGGCGGATGCACTGCATCTCGGTCACATAATCGGCGGCATCCAGCATCCACTGCGGGGCGGCGTGGGCGGTGAGCACACATTCCTGCCCGGCGGGACGCTGCAGCACGGCCTGCCGGAGCAGGTCTTTGTCCACCATGTCCAGCTCCCAGGCGCTGCCGGCCTCGTCCAACACCAGCAGGTCGGCGGGTTCGGCCATCGCTGCGGTCAGGTTCTGGTTTTGCAGTTGGCGGGTAGCCGCCTTTTCGGCTTCGTTCATCTGAAAGACGAATTTCTGCCCGGCCTTGCCCCGGTAGACTTTCGCGCCCAGCTGCTCCAGCAGCGGGATCTCACCGCTCCGGCCGCCCTTTAAGAACTGGACGATGACAACCCGTTTCCCGCTGCCCAGCGCCCGCAGCGCAAGACCCATGGCGGCGGTAGTCTTGCCCTTGCCGTCGCCGTAATATAAATGCAGCAGCCCGATCTGTTCCATGGTAGTCTCCCTAAAATGTTTTTCTGGTTTTATCCTATCACGCTCCCCTGCCGAACACAAGCCTTTCCGGCAGATTTTCTCTCTTGACAGGTGCAGATTTTTTATGATATACTCCGCACAGTTTGTGTTTGCAAACGCACCGTTCCGCTTGGGACGGCGTTTTCTTTTTTCCCGAAAGTTAGTGTGCTCTAACATTTCATTCCTTTTGCCAGCAACAGAAAGGAGCTTTCATTATGAACCACCTCAAAAAAGCATTTTTCGTCGCCCTGGGCTGCATCAGCCTTGCACTGGGCACCATCGGCATCGTGCTGCCCATTCTGCCCACCGTGCCGTTCTACCTGCTCACGGCCTTCTGCTTTGCCAACAGCTCCGAGCGGCTGCACACCTGGTTCACCCACACGACCGTTTATAAAAAGTACATCGGCAGCTATTTCCGCCGCCGCGGCATGACCCGCAAGGCCAAGGCGCTCCTCATCGGCACGGTAACGGCCATCATGCTCCCCGGGTTCATCCTGATGGACAAGGTGCCCGTGGGCCGCGCCATTATGGCCATTGTCTGGGTGGGGCACATCGTCTACTTCGGTTTCAAGGTGCAGACCATCACCCAGCAGGAATCGGACGATGCCATGGCACAGGCACTGGAAGAGTAAGCAACCGAACAGCAAAAAACGAAGCCGCTGCGTATTTTTCTACGCAGCGGCTTCATTTTCTTTCTGGGATAGGATCACTCGTACAGCGGGAAGTCGCGGGTCAGCTTGAGCACGCGCTCGCTGATCTCATCCTTCTTCTCATCGTAGTGCCAGATGCAGTCGGCAATGCAGTCGGCGATGACCTTCATCTCGGCCACGCCCATGCCGCGGGTGGTGACCGCCGGAGTGCCCAGACGCACGCCGGAGGTGACGAACGGGCTGCGGGTCTCGCCGGGGACGGTATTCTTGTTGGCAGTGATGTGCACGCTGTCCAGACGGGCTTCCAGATCCTTGCCGGTGCACTCCTCGTCACGCAGGTCGATGAGCATCAGATGGTTGTCGGTACCGCCGGACACCAGCTTGACGCCGCGTGCCTGCAGAGCTGCGGCCAGAGCCTGAGCGTTCTCCACGATCTTGCGGGCGTACTCCTTGAACTCCGGCTTGAGGGCCTCGCCGAAGCAGACGGCCTTGGCGGCGATGATGTGCTCCAGCGGGCCGCCCTGGGTACCGGGGAACACGGCCGAGTTGATGCGCTTGGCAATGACCGGGTTGTTGGTCAGAATCAGGCCGCCGCGGGGGCCGCGCAGGGTCTTGTGGGTGGTGGTGGTCACCACATCGGCATAGGGCACCGGGCTCTGGTGCTGGCCGCCGGCCACCAGACCGGCAATATGGGCCATATCCACCATCAGGAATGCACCGTAACCGTGGGCGATCTCAGCGATCTTCTCAAAGTCGATGGCACGGGGGTAAGCGGATGCACCGGCCACGATCAGCTTGGGGCGCACCTTCTTGACCTGCTTTTCCAGCTCGGCGTAGTCGATCACGCCATCGGCATTGACGCCGTAGGAAACAAAGTGGTAGTTCTTGCCGGACATGTTCACGGGGGAGCCATGGGTCAGATGGCCGCCCTGGGACAGATCCATGCCCATGACGGTATCGCCCAGATCCAGCAGGGCAAAGTAGACGGCCAGATTGGCCTGTGCACCGGAATGGGGCTGGACGTTGGCGTACTTGGCACCGAACAGCTTGCAGGCGCGCTGGATGGCGATGTTCTCCACCTCATCCACATAGACGCAGCCGCCGTAGTAACGCTTGCCGGGCAGGCCCTCGGCGTACTTGTTGGTGAGCACACTGCCCATGGCAGCCATGACGGCGGGCGAGACGATGTTCTCGCTGGCAATGAGCTCGATGTTCTGGCGCTGACGGGTCAGCTCCCGGTTCATGGCAGCCCCCAGTTCCGGGTCTACGGTATTGACCAGGCCGATGGTATCCATCATTTCTTTGTACATTTCAGTTACCCCTCTCTTGATACAGACAGATCGACGCCTTGTTCAAGCACCCGGCTCCTGCACACTGGGCCGCATTGCTTTGTATTATCATAGCAGAAAGCTGCAAAACCTTCAATCCTCTTTTCGCCAAAAGGCTTGCTTTTTTGGACTGAAGTGTTTATTATATTTGTATAAAAATGCATTGTCGATTTTGTGGATTTTTCAGCTTTCCACGATCACAGATGAAACGAGGTGTTTTGCGTGGACATCGCCGAGGAAAAGCAGGCCCAGCGCACATCCGGCAAAGCGGCCCGCCGGGCCCTTTTGCCGGAGCAGCGGGCCGCCGCCAACGCGGCGTTGTGTGCCCGGCTGTGGCAGCTGGACGCCGTGCAGAATGCCCAGACCATCCTGCTGTATGCGGCCTTTGGGGGTGAAGCCGACCTTGCCGGGTTTGCCGCCGAAGCGGCCCGCCGGGGCAAGGTGCTGGCCTACCCGGTGTGCAGAGAAAACTGCTCCCTCACCGCCGCCGTGCCCGGCCCGGACGGCTGGGAGACAGGGCTGTACGGCATCCGCACGCCGGTACTGGAACGGTCGATGCTGCTGGAACCGGAGCAGCTGGATCTGGTGCTGGTGCCCTGCACCGCCTTTGACGCGGACTGCTTCCGGGTGGGCATGGGCAAAGGCTACTACGACCGCTACCTGCCCCGCTGCACAAAAGCGGCAAAGATCGGCATTGCATTGGAAGTTCAGCGCGTTGCACACGCTGCCGTGGATGAGCACGACCAGCGGCTGGACGCGTTTGTGACAGAGAGGGGTTTGTACACATGGATACGATGAACGAAAGCTGCAGCCGGTTCCTGGCAGAACTGGCCAGCAAAGCACCCACACCGGGCGGCGGCGGTACCGCGGCACTGGTGGGTGCCGCCGGTGTGGCACTGGGCAACATGGTGGGCTGCCTGACAGTGGGCAAAAAGAAGTATGCCGCCGTGGAAGCGGACCTTCTGACCCTGAACGAGCGGGCCGGTGCCCTGCGCGCGGAGCTGGAAGCACTGGTGCAGGCGGATGCCGAAGCCTTTGCGCCGCTGGCCGCCGCCTATGGCCTGCCCAAGGACACTCCGGAACAGGCGGCTCACAAGGCCGCTGTGCTGGAAACCGCACTGGATGCTGCCTGTGCCGTGCCGCTGGAGATCATGGGCAAGTGCGCCGAAGGCATTGCACTTGTGGAAGAATATGCAGCCAAGGGCAGCGCGCTGGCCGTGTCCGATGCAGGCTGCGCCGCCGCACTGTGCAAGGCCGCCCTGCAGGCCGCCAGCCTGAACGTGTTCATCAACACAAAGATGATGACCGACAAAACCCATGCCGCCGCACTGGATGCGCAGGCCGACGCCCTGCTGAGCGAGTATGTCCCGAAGGCAGACACCGTGTTTGCACAGGTCACAAAACAACTGCGCACCTGACCCGACGGTGGGCGGGGAGAAAGCTCCCCACACGCCATACCGCATTACCTGAAATGAGAGGAATACAAAATGGCAAGCATCCTGAAGGGCGCGCCCGTAGTGGCCGCCATGAACGAACGCAACGCTGCTCTGTGTGAGCAGCTCAAGGCAAATGGCGTCGTGCCCACGCTGGCCGTGGTGCGCGTGGGTGCGCGCGAGGACGATCTTTCCTATGAGCGCGGCGTGATGACCCGCTGCGGCAAGGTGGGTGTGGAAGTGAAACAGTATCTGCTCCCCGCCGACGCGGCACAGGACGACCTGCTGAAGGTCATCGCAGAGATCAACGCCGACGATGCCATCCACGGCTGTCTGCTGTTCCGCCCGCTGCCCAAGCAGTTTGATGACCGCACCGTGCGTGCCGCACTGGCTCCGGAAAAAGACATCGACGGCATCACCGACGGTTCCCTGGCCGGTGTGTTCACCAACACCGATCTGGGTTACGCTCCCTGCACCGCACAGGCCTGCCTGGAGATTTTGAAGCACTACAATGTTCCCCTCTCCGGCAAACGCGCCGTGGTGATAGGCCGCAGCCTGGTAGTGGGCAAGCCCGCCGCCATGATGCTGGACCGGGAAAATGCCACCGTGACCATCTGCAACTCCCGCACCCAGAACCTGCCCCAGATCTGCCAAGAGGCGGATGTGGTCGTGGTGGCCATGGGCCGGATGGGCGCCGTGGGTGCTGACTGCCTGCGTCCCGGCCAGACCGTGGTGGATGTGGGCATCCATCTGAACGACGAGGGCAAGCTGTGCGGTGACGTGCGCTTTGCCGAGGCGGAGCCTGTCGTGGATGCCATCACCCCCGTGCCGGGCGGTGTGGGCACCGTGACCACCTCGGTGCTGGTGGGCCATGTGGTGCAGGCTGCCGCCAAAAAGGCCGGGCTGTAACAACAATTTTCGGATGCAAAAGCAGCGCCTGACGGTTTGAAATTTCCGTCAGGCGCTGCTTTTGTTTTTGTGATGGTTTATCAGCCGTGCACCACGAGCAGCAGCAGAGCTGATGCCACGCACTGCAGGATGAGCCAGCGGGCCACGACCTGCTCGTCGCTCCAGCCCTTGTTCTTACGCACATGGTCATGCAGTGGGGTGCGGGTGTTCATGAGGATGGAGATGTGCAGGAAGCGCTTCAGGCTGATCTTCAGGATGCCCAAGCTGCCGTCCGCGATGAACACGATGGCTGCCAACAGGAAGGCGAAGGGGTGGCCGCACTTCAGCGACAGGATGGCGATGAAGAAACCCATAGCGCGGCTGCCGGCATCGCCCATCAGCAGGGTGCTGGGCTTTGCGTTGGACCACAGGTAAGCCAGCAGCGCACCCATGAACACCACACCGGCGGTGCTGTAGTCGGCCAGCTCTTCGTGGTAGGCGATCAGGTAGGTGCCGATGGTCACCACCGCCAGACTGGCGGACAGGCCGTCCACACCGTCGGTGCAGTTGACCACGTTGATGCTGGCCCAGATCAGGATGACGATGAGCAGCAGGTACACCGCATA
>CABQHF010000135.1 GCA_902463905.1 uncultured Faecalibacterium sp.
GCTTGAACACGATGCTGCGGGAAGCAGCGATGGTGATGGGCTCACGGGTGCGGGGGTTGATGCCCTGACGCTCGGCGCGCTCACGCACCTCAAAGGTGCCAAAGCCGGAGATGGTGATCTTTTCACCGTCTGCCATGGCCTTGCCCAGAGCCTCAAACATGGCGCTCACAGCACGCTCGGCGTCCTTCTTGCTCATCTCGGTGTTTGCTGCCACCTGTGCGATCAGATCGGTCTTGGTCATACGATAAACCCTCCAAAATTCTATTTTGTGTTACTTCTTTCGTTCTATCGGGGCAGGCGCATCCGCCTGAATACCGCTTGGTTCCTGCTGCAGGCATTCGGTGCAGAACCGCCTGGAGGCAAAGGTCAGCGCCTCTTCGGCGTCCACACCGGCCAGCCGCATGGCGTTGGCCGCTGCGAACAGCAGCTCCCCCGCCGCGTCGGCGTCCTGCCGGGCGTTCCAGCCGTCCACGGCCTGCTGCAGAGCCTTTTGTGCCGCGGCACCCGCAGGCTCCGGCACACCGCAGCGCGCCGCCCGCTTCTGCAGCTTCTGGGCGCGCATAAGGGCCGGCAGGGTGGCAGGCACGGTGTTCAGCTCATCTGCCAGGGTGGTGCGGCCCTTTTCCTTATTCTTGAGCGCATCCCAGCCGTTTATACCGGCATTCTGTGCGGCGGAGCAGGCAAAGATGTTCGGGTGCCGGAACACCAGCTTCTCGCACACCTCGCGGCACACATCCTCAAAGGTGAACCGCCCGCGCTCCTCTTCGATCACCGCATGGAACGCCACCTGCATCAGCACGTCGCCCAGCTCCTCCCGGAGCATGGCCGGGTCGTCGGCGTCGATGGCCTCCAGCACCTCGCAGGTCTCTTCCAGAAAATTCTTCCGGATGGAAGCATGGGTCTGCACCTTGTCCCAGGGGCAGCCGTTTTCCGGGTCGCGCAGGATGCGCAGCACTTCCATCAGCTGTTCCGCGGTACAGGGTTCACTCGGCGCCCAGTCCAGCATGGCAGGCCCTCCTTCCAAAAGATACTACAAATTGTACCGCATACGCTGCGGTTTTGCAAGGGGATGCGGGCATTTCCCCGTATTTTTATGGAGATCTCTCTTTTTTCGCAAAAACAGGGCGGCATCCTGCATAAGGGGACACCGCCCGTTTTCCGTTTTTTACTGGGGCACTGCTGCTGTTACAGCTGTGCGCCGCACTTGTTGCAGAACAGCGCATCGTCCGAGACGGGTGCGCCGCACTGCGGGCAGGTCTTGCGGGGCTCTTCGGCAGGTGCTTTTTCAGCAGCCGGGGCTGCTTCGGCAGCAGGCTCCTCCGCCTCGGTGAACTCCACCTCTGCGGCTTCCGCCGGGGTCAGGGAGGCCTTCAGGCGGGCGATCTCGCCCTCGATGCTGTCGATCATCTCGATATATTTATCCACCAGCGGCTGGTTCTCTTCCTTGCCCTTGGCCAGACTGTAGACCAATGCACCCAGCTGGCGCTGTGCCTTGATCAGCTTGCCCTGCTCGTTGACGATCATGGCCTGGGTCTTGCCCTTTTCGGCCAGATTCCTGGCAGCGTTCCTGCCCTTTTCAGCGTATTCCAGGCCCATTTCCTTGATCTTATTGAAATCCATAAAAGACACCTCTCTCTTCATCCATACACGGCCCGGCCTGCGCCGGAGCCACGGGTTGTGGGGTCATGCTCATTATAGCGCACTGCCTGTGCAAATGCAACGCACGGCCCGCATTTTTTACAGTTTGGTGCAGGTTTGGAAACAATTTTTTCGCATCTTATCTATATCTTGGGGTCTGTCAGGCCTTGCCGCCATAGAACTCCCGCAGCATGCTGTCGGGCGGCAGCAGATCCAGCGGCAGCGGGGCAACGTGCTCAAAGCGGCGGGCCGTCTCGTCCCACAGCTCGGCATTGTGGCCTTCCAGCGTGAACTGGCGGCGCACCACCTCCAACAGGTTGGAGATCAGGCCCAGCTCGTAGGTGAAGGAGGTATCCAGCAGGAAATCCGCCGTGGTCTTGAACCCCTTGATGTAACGGGTCTCGCCGTCCAGCACATGGTCCCACATGGTCAGGGTCTTGGCCGGGCTGCGGCCGCGGGTGGCGGCATCCCGCAGGGTGCGGCGGCACAGGCGGATATCCTGGGTGTTGATGGCACGGCGGCCGTCGATACAGTATTCCTCCCGCAGGCCGGCGTAGATGCGGTAGATGTCATCGCCCTTCACAAGGCCGGTCAGCTCCGGGTTCAGGGCATGGATGCCCTCCACCAGGCACACGCCGCCCTGCAGGTCGATGGGCTCTGCTTTATCCGAGCGCTTCTCGGCCGAGAAGTCGTAGACGGGCAGGGCGGTCTTGCCGGTCTCGCTCAGCTCCCGCAGGCACTGCTTGATGAGGGGCAGATCCAGCGTGTCGGGGTTCTCGTAGTCCAGGGTGCCGTCCGGCAGGCGGGGGTAGAACTCCGCGCCCTTGAAAAAGTTATCCAGACTGATGACCTGTGCCGGGATGCCCTGCTGCTGCAGTGCCCGGGCGATGCAGTGGGCGCTGGTGGTCTTGCCGCTGGCCGACGGGCCGGTGAGCATCACGATCTTTGCGCCGGACAGGCGGATCTTCTCGGCGGCGTAGTTCACCCGCTGGGCATAGCTGCGCTCGCTCAGCTCTGCCAGAGCCTGGGGGCTTTTGGCCGCTACATTGTAAAGGTCGATTTCAACCAGTCGTTTCGGGACCCAGATCGTGATCATAAAAATCAGCCACTCCTTTTTTCCGTTCCAGTACCTCCGCAAAGCGCTGGATATACTCGTTCGGATACTTGAAATTGAAGATGCGCTGCATCCGTTTGCCGCCGTCGGCTACCAGCTTGGTGCTGCCGCCCGCACCGGCGGAAAGGATGGTCTGAACTTCCTCCATGATGTAGATGTTGTAATATCCTTCATGGCCCGGCTTGCACCAGCCCACGTTTTCCAGGTTCTGCAGGGTGTTCTTCTGGCGGTAGAGGTAATAGGGCCGGTAGCCTGCCTGGGCCAGCAGGTGGCATTTTTCCAGCATGGCGGCCACATCGGCGTAGTCGTTCTCCCGCTGGTCCTCGATGACGATGCGGGAGGCCCGCTTGAGGGTCAGGGTGTGGACGGTGATGTTCTCCGGGTCCAAGGCGATGGCCTGCCGCAGACTGTGCTCAAAGCTCTCCACCGTGTCGCCGGGCAGCCCGGCGATGAGGTCCATGTTGATGTCGTCGTGGCCTGCTTTGCGGGCCTCGGCGTAGCAGTCCAGGATATCCTGGGCCGAGTGCTTGCGGCCGATGCCGGCCAGTACCTCGTCCGAGAAGGTCTGGGGGTTGATAGAGATCCGGGTGGCCCCGTACTCCTTGATGACAGCCAGCTTTTCGGCGTCGGTGCAGTCCGGGCGGCCTGCTTCCACCGTATATTCTACGACTTTGGACAGGTCAAAATTCTGCCGCACGGTGCCCATGAGCTGCCGCAGCTGGTCTGCCGAAAGGCTGGTGGGGGTGCCGCCGCCGATGTAGATGCTGCACAGGGTCAGCCCGGCCTTGTCGGCCTGTCTGCGGATCTCCTCCACCTCTTTGCACAGGCAGTCCACATAGGGCTGCACCATCTTGCGGTCGCGGTCGAGGTTGCAGCTCACGAAGCTGCAGTAGCTGCACCGGGACGGGCAGAACGGGATGCCGATGTAAAGGCTGTAGGTCTTGGGTGCGCTGCCCACTTTCAAAATAGGCTCCTGCAGGTCGGCGATGGCCTTGGCCATCCGGTATTTTTCCTCCGAGCAGTCGAACCGCTGCAGGAAAAAGCGGTCGATTTCCTCTGCGCTCCACCCGGCGGCACGCTTATCATGGATGAGGCGCACCGGGCGCACGCCGGTCATCTTGCCCCAGGGCGGGCGGATGCCGGTCCACTGGCGCAGCAGGTCGTAGGTCAGGCTGGCCAAGGCAAACTCCGGCGTCTCGCCGCCGGCTTCCACCGGGGGCGGTAGCAGGGCTGAACGCTCGGCGCTGCGGCCGCCCTGCCGCACCATGGCCCACAGGCCTTCCGGCTTTTTCTCGGCCCACACGCAGTCCTCACCTGCTTCAGGCGGGGTGAGGGTAAGGGGTGCCATGGGGTAAAACAGGCGGACCAGATGCTCCACCTCGTACCCGGAGGGCAGGCCCGTGATATAAATCTTCATGTCGTTCTCTCGTTTTCGTTAAAAATCAGCATTGCTGCGCTGGGCGCTGCGGATGAAGTAATTGTTGTCCAGTTCCTCCCCGAAGGTGGAAAACTCGCCGTGGCCGGGCAGCACCTGGGTCTCCCGCGGGATGGGCAGCTTTGCCAGCTTGCGCAGGCTGGCGTTCATGGCGGCGCTGTCGCCGCCCTCCAGATCCGTGCGGCCGATGCTGCCTGCAAACAGGGTGTCGCCGCAGAAGAGATACTCCCCGCACAGCAGCACCACGCTGCCGGGGGTGTGGCCCGGCGTGTGCCATGCCGTGAACTGCAGCTCATCCACCGTTACCGTCTCCCCTTCCGCATAGCCGTGGTCGGCGCCGGAGAGCGGGTACATCCTGTCCCCGGCCAGATCCTCGGCCGCGCAGTAGAGGACGGCGCGGTACTTTGTGCGCAGTGCCTCGGCGCTGCCCACATGGTCAAAGTGGCCGTGGGTGCACAGCAGGGTGGTGAGCGCAGCGTTGTGCTCTTTTAAGATCTGCTCATAGTTCTGCACGTCCGCCGCCGGGTCGATGATGACCGCATGGCCGGCGTCCGAGATCAGCAAAAAGGTATTGGTGTAGTACGGCGGGGGTGCCGGGATGTGAAATGCCTGCATGGGATCACTCCTTCTTTTTCCACTCGTCGGTGTCAATGATGATGGTACAGGGGCCCTCGTTCACCAGCGACACCTGCATGTCGGCCCCGAACTCGCCGTGCTGCACGTCTTTGAGGCCCTGTTTGTTCATCTCGGCCAAAAACAGCTCGTAGGCGTCCACCGAGAGGGGCGGTTTTGCGGCCTTGATAAAGCTGGGGCGGTAGCCTTTTTTCGTGTCGCCGTAGAGGGTGAACTGGCTCACCACCAGCGCCGAATACCCAAGGTCCCGCGCGCTGAGGTTCAGTTTGCCCTCCGCGTCCGGAAAAATGCGCAGGCCCGCGCACTTATCCGCCAGTTTGGGCACGATGTCCAGGCTGTCGGTGTCCTTCACCCCCAGCAGGATCATCAGCCCCGGCCCGATGGCCCGGGGCTCGCCGCCGTTTACTCGTACACTGGCCGACGAAACGGCCTGAATGACTGCTCGCATCGCGTTAACTCCTTGTCACCTTGAGCACATCCTTCACCTTGGAAAGCCGCGCCACCACGCGGTTGAGGTGCTCGGTGTTGTTGATACCGATGGTCAGGCTGACCACGGCGCAGTTGTTTTCCACCTGACGGGCGTTCAGGGCGTAGATGGGCACCCGGATGTCCGCCAGGGCAGCCAGCACATCCTGCAGCAGCTCGTTGCGGTTCAGGGCGATAATTTCAAGGCCGGCCTTGTAGCTGTCCTTGACGCTGTCGGCCCAGTAGGCCTTGACCCAGCGGGGCGCGTTGGTGGGGTCCTTCATGCTGGAAATGGCGTTGGCACAGCTCTGCTTGTGGATGGACACACCAAAGCCGCGGGTGATGAAGCCCACGATGGGGTCCCCGGGCAGCGGACTGCAGCATTTGGCAAACTTGATGGGGGTGTTGTCGAAGCCCTCCACCACCACACCGTCGGTGGCGTGCACCTTGCTCAGGTCCACCTTGGGCAGGTCCTCCTCAGACCGCTCCTCTGTGGCCTTCAGCTTGGTCCACTCCTCCTTGAGTTTGGGCAGGCAGTTGGCAATGGTCATGCCGCCATAACCGATGGCGGCATACAGCTCCTCGGCGTTGTTCTGGCGCAGGCGGCGGCAGCAGCTGCCGATGA
>CABQHF010000136.1 GCA_902463905.1 uncultured Faecalibacterium sp.
ACCGCAACCAGTTCCTGACCGATACCCACGGCGAGGGCATCATCAACCAGATCTTCGACGGCTACGACGTCTGGGCCGGCATGATCGCCAACCGCTCCACCGGTTCTCTGGTCAGCTTTGAGACCGGCGAGGCCGTCACCTACGGTCTGTTCAACGCTCAGCAGCGCGGCACCCTGCTGGTGGGCCCCGGCGAGAAGGTGTACGAGGGCATGGTCATCGGCTACACCGCTTCCGGCGAGGATGTGGACGTGAACGTCTGCAAGACCAAGCACCTGACCAACACCCGTTCTTCCGGCTCCGATGACGCACTGCGCCTGATCCCCATCAGCAAGCTGAGCCTGGAAGGCTGCCTGGAGTTCCTGGCACAGGACGAGCTGCTGGAAGTGACCCCGGAGAATCTGCGCATCCGCAAGCAGATCCTGAACCACGAGCAGCGCATGAAGGCCAAGAGCCGCATGAAGTAAGCGCGTACCTTATATAAAGCGAACCCCCTCCCGGCAGAGACGCACCCCGTTTCTGCCGGGTTTTTTCTTTATTTTTCATTTTTTTGCAGATCAGGGCTTGCAAAACGGCTGAGAGTGCGGTATAATATCTCTCGCAGTCACTTAAGTGTATGCCTCTTTAGCTCAGTCGGTTAGAGCACCTGACTGTTAATCAGGGTGTCGCCTGTTCGAGTCAGGCAAGAGGCGCCACGAGGGCAATGTTCTTTGGAACATTGCCTTTTTTATTTGTCCGTTTTCAACATTTTCCATATTGCGGAATTGTTAAAATTGCACTGCCAGCACCCCCGTTAAAAAAGAAGTTCTTGAAGAAGCTGTCATATTGTGGTATACTGCACATAAGCTGTAAAAGCATCCGATACAGTTTTTGCAGTTTCTGACCAGCGGGAAGTCTCCCGGCTGCGGCAGTCTTTGTCAAATTCACTGCATATTTTCCGGTTCCATTTGCCTGGCGGATGTGTATGGTGTTTGAATAAATTTGTATATTTTCAAAGGAAGCATCTATGCGTTATACCTACGTCCGGCAGCACGACACCACCGACTGTGCGGCTGCCTGCCTCGCAATGGTGTGCCTCCATTACAAAAAGGAGATCACCATCACGCGCCTGCGCGATATGATGGGTACGGACCTGAAAGGCACAAACCTCGTCGGCCTGCAGAAGGCCGCCAATGAACTGGGTTTCACCACCGCCGCCGTGCGTGTGGATCGTGAAAACTTCCTCAGCGATTTCTCCCTCCCCTGCATCGCCCAGGTCATCACCGACCAGGGTCTGGCACATTTCGTGGTGGTGTTCAAAAAGACCACCATCCGGGATGAGGGCGACCGCCGCAAGCATATGCTGGAGGAGGCCGAGCACGCCAAGGAATCCGACAAAAAAGGCAAAAAGCACAAGTGCAAGGATTACGTCATCATCGGCGACCCTGCCACCGAGCTGAAGAAGATCAGCCTGGACGAGTTCTACAAGAACTTCACCGGCGTGCTGCTGCTGCTGAACCCCACCTCGGAGTTCAACGTGAGCCAGCGCAAAAAGCTGACGCCCGGCGCTCCCGGCTATGAAGCCCAGCAGGCCAACGAAAAGGACGACGGCAAGCCCAACCGCTGGGGCATGATGAAGCGGTACATCGACCTGCTGCTGCCCCAGAAGAAGCTGTTCTTCTACGCCATTTTAAGTTCCATCATCACCACCATCCTGGGCATCGCGTCCTCGATGTTCAATAAGATCCTGATGGATGAGGTGCTGCCCTACGGGCTGGACAACCTGCTGGTCACGCTGATCATCGTGTTCAGCGTGGTGAGCCTGACCAGTTCCCTCATCGGCTTCGTGCGGCAGTGGGTGCTCATCCATCTGTCCATCAAGATCGACATTCCCCTGATGCTGGGCTACTTCGGGCACATCTTCCATCTGCCCATGAAGTTCTTTGCCACCCGCAAGACCGGTGATATCACCACCCGTTATTCGGATGCAAACACCATCAAATCCATCTTCACCAGCATCGCGCTGAGCCTGATCATGGATATCTCCATGGCCATCATCACCGGCATCATCCTGTTCCGCATGAACGCCATGCTGTTCTCCATCTCGCTGTTCATGGCACTGGTCAGCATCCTGCTGGTGCTGGTGTTCAAGCAGCCCTACAAGCGCATCAACGAAGAGACCATGATCCAGTCGGCTGCCCTCAACAGCCAGATGATCGAGAGCCTGCGCGGCATTGAGACCATCAAGTGCAATGCCAATGAGGACACCCAGCTGGAGAACCTGGAAAAAGAGTACATCAAGAGCCTGAAGATCAGCCTGCGTTCCAGCCGCATCAGCACGGGCCAGGGCTTGATTTCCACCTTCATCTCCACCGGTTTCAGCATGCTGACCTCCTATGTGGGCATCAGCCAGGTGCTGCACGGCGAGATGACGCTGGGCAGCTTCATGGCCTTCAGTACCCTGTCCAGCTACTTCACCTCCCCGCTGAGCAACCTGATCGGCCTGCAGATGAGCATCCAGGAAGCCGGTATCTCCATGAAGCGTCTGACCGAGATCATGGACTACCCCGCCGAGGACGAGGCCAACGAAGGCTGCGAGCTGATCCCGCTGGAAAAGGTGGAGGGCGACATCGAGTTCAAGGACGTCACCTTCCGCTACGGCAACCGTGCCCCGGCGCTGGATCACATCAGCTTTACCATCCCTGCCGGTAAGAAAGTTGCCCTGGTGGGCAGCAGCGGCAGCGGCAAATCCACCATCACCAAGCTGTTGCTGAAGTACTACGACCCTGAAGAGGGCGAGATCGACTTCAACGGCGTGAACCTGGCCGAGTATACCCACGATTCCGTGCGCCGTGCCATTGCCTATGTGCCGCAGAACATCGAGCTGTTCAGCAAGACCATCTACGACAACATCCGCATCTCCCGCATGGACGCTACCATGGAAGAGGTGAAGGAAGCCGCCAAGAAGGCCGATGCCCATGAGTTCATCCGCCATCTGCCGCTGCAGTACAACACCTACCTGGAGGAAGCCGGCAACGGCCTGTCCGGCGGTGAGAAGCAGCGTATCGCACTGGCCCGCGCCTTCCTGAAGGATTCCGGCCTGTACATCCTGGACGAGTCCACGAGCAACCTGGACTTCGCCACCGAGAACCTGATCTTCAACATGATCTACGAGCAGCTGGCGGATCGCTCCATGCTGATCGTAGCCCACCGCCTGTCCACCGTCCGCGACTGCGACCTGATCCTTGTGATGGATCACGGCAAGATCGTGGAGCGCGGCACGCACGACGAGCTGATGGCCAAGGATGGCAAGTATGCTGAGCTGTGGAACATGCAGCAAGGCATCTACCGCCGCCGTGAGCCGGTGGCCAAGCAGCCTGTGGCTGCGGCCGTGGTAGAGGATGACGATGACGGCGAGGCCTTTACCTACTGATTCGTTGCAGTCGGGTGCGCACCCGATTACATAAAACGGTGTTCTGCCGGCAGCGCAGCCGGTAAAACACCCGAAAAGTTCATATTTTGAAGGGAGTAATTCATCATGATGATGCCTGCAAACTATTCCGCAATCTCTGAGAACGAGCTGACCTATGTCATCGGTGGCGGCCTGGAGGACATCCTGGCTCCTGCCCTGACCCTTGAGAACTGGAAGAAGTTCAACACCAACCTGGTCACCATTATCGGCAACTCTTTCCTGGGCAGCTATGTCAACAACACCGTTGGCACTCTGTTCAGCGGCGCTTACAAGCCCGGCAACCTGGGCAAGGCTTGGGTCAGCTCTGTTGGCAAGTACTACCAGGGCGGCTACGATGCCGTTGTCGGTAACGGCACCGACGCCGGGTTTACTTATGGCAATACTGCTCTGGGTACTCTGAATGGTGCTCTGAACGCTGGCCTGCGTATCGCGGGTTCCGCTGCTGCCATCTACAACCTGGCAACCGCCAACACCGGCAAGAATATGCCCAGCCTCTTTGACTTCGAGAAGAAAGAGACCGTCTTCCCCAAGGGCTAATCCTGTCTGATCCTGGCTTTCCGGGAGCCTGAGCAACTGCACCGGTTTCCCCGCCGCACATGCTCCGGATGCAGACAGGTGCGCACCTGTCTGCTGAAAAAGTGCTTTGCGGTTGCGCAGCCGCAAGGTGCCTGACAAGTATGGCAGACGGCAGAGTGCCCTGTGGTATCTCAGCCCCGACAAAAAACGATATGCAGTGTGTTTTCCGGCCCCGCTGCAAAGCGCCGGACCGGTGACAATGCCTCGTTATGGTGTGCCCGGAGGCGTCCTGCCTCCGGGCACATTTTATCTTTCGCATCACCCATTACTGAGTTTCGGTAATAGGTGATCACAAACCGGGAAAGAACGCGCTTTTCTCCCCTTCCCTGCTTGTGATTGCCTATTACGGCCTCCCTTTGGCGGAGGAAATTCAACGATAGGACAAAGAGGTATTTCAACATGAACGAGATCAAAGTTGCTGAAAACAAGACCCTCAAACTGACCAACGTGGTGTCTCGCCGCATCGCCCCCGAAGAACTGGGCAACATGATGGTGGTGCTCACCCAGCTGCAGAACTTTATCAAGAGCCACAACGCACAGCCCATCGGCCCGCTGGTGCAGGCCATCAAGATCGGCCCGGCACCGGAGCACGCACCCCAGCTGTACATGATGCAGCAGGCCACCCAGCTCATCACCCAGACCGAGCCGGGCTACGAGGTGGACGCCGTGCTGCGGGTGAAGAACTGCCTGTACGCCCACTACACCGGCCCCATGGCCTACAGCCAGCTGGCAAGCTCCAAGCTGCAGATCCTCGCTTTCGAAAAGGACCTCAAGCTCAGCGGCGATACCTATACCATTTTTGTCAATCAGGACGATGATGACGCCGTGATCGACGTGTTTATGGAGACCAAGTAATTATGACAACGACCATCCAGAACCTTGACGATCTGCAGGACCGCCGCATCATGATGGACCGGGACGTGCCGCCCTACGGCTACGCCTTCGTCATCCTGGTGGGCATCTTCATGATCTTTTTGGCAGTGTGGAGCACCCACACCAACCGCATCTATGTCAGCCAGAACAGCGGCACTGTGCAGGCCAGCAACAAGACCTACATCATGTCCAGCTATTCCGGCACCCTCACCGAGCTGTACATCTCTGAGGGCAGCTATGTGAACGAGGGCGACCTCGTGGCCCACATCAAGAGCACCGACCTGGATATGCAGCAGGACAACCTGGAAAGCCAGCTCAAGATCTACCAGACCCAGGTGGACCAGTACAATAAGCTGCTGCAGTGCATCCAGGATGACACCAACTACTTCAGCGAGACCAGCGCCGAGGATCAGCCCTACTACTACCAGTACGAGACCTACAAGAGCCAAGTGGAGCAGAAGGCCTTTGACGCCTCGGCCTATCAGGCTGCCGGTTATTCCGATGCCCAGATCAAGACCCTGATGGAGCAGAACCAGAGCGAGATCCAGGCTCTGTACTACTCCACCATGCAGTCCATCTCCCAGAGCATCACCAGCGCCCAGAGCAACGTGGACAACGTGCAGGCGCAGCTCGACGCACTGAACACTGGCGCCAACGATTACTACCTGTATGCCCCCACCTCCGGCGTGATCCACATGGATTCTCCCTATAAGGAGGGCATGGTGCTGAGCGCAGGCTCTGCCCTGGCTACCGTTGCCAGCGAGAACGATGATCTGGAGATCGTGGCCATGGTCACCGTGAACGACCGCCCGCTGCTCCATGTGGGCGACCCGTGCAAGATCGCCATCACCGGCCTGTCGGAGTACTCCTACGGCACCCTCACCGGCACCGTGACCGCCATTGACAGCGACGTGACGTCCAGCACCAATGGTTCCTACTACAAGATGACCATCAAGCCCGACAGCACCTATGTGGTGAGCCGCAGCGGCG
>CABQHF010000137.1 GCA_902463905.1 uncultured Faecalibacterium sp.
TCTCATACTCCGGGTTCGGGAAGGTGACAAGGTCCCCGCCCAGCAGGATCAGGTCGGGGTCCAGTTCCTGCACCGTCTGGATGAGCTCGGAATTGTTCTCGCCGTACTCCCGCAGGTGCAGATCCGACAAAAACAGGATGCGCAGCTTTTCCGATACATGACTGGAGGTCACCTGGTAGAAGGTGACCTGAAAATGACTGTTCGTATAATCTGCATACACCTTCAGCCCGGCAGCCGCCACGCCGCACAGCAGCACAAGAGTTGCCAGCAGCTGCAGCAGCCGGTTCTGCCACCATCTGCGGCGGGTGCTCAGCGATTCTGCGTTGGTAATGGAGCCGGCGCGGCAGTTGTCGTAATGATAGACTACCTGCCCGGTCAGCACCACCCGCTGTGCCAGCAGCAGCACCCGCGGCGTGAACTCTTCGTCCTCGTGCAGGATGCCCTTGCGGAACTGCAGGCCGTTCGCCCGCAAAAAGCCGGTGCGGTATAGGTGCCGCCCCACTTCCACCAGCAGGCCGCCGTTTTGCTTGTGGAGCACCGTGATGCGTGCATCTTCCGCCGCCAGTGCGTCGCACACCGCGCCGCTGTCGTCGGTACTTCCGTCGTCCACCAGCAGCACTTCCAGCGGCAGATCCGGCTGTGCCAGCACCGAGCGCACGCAGCGCTCCACATATCCGCCGATATTATACACCGGGATCACGACTGAAAGCAGCCCTTTCCGGATCTTTTTCTCATTCTCCATGGCTTTTTCCCTCCGCCGTTCCCTTTTTTGCCGCAAAGAACTGCAGCACCTGCCGCAGGGTGTCCACATTGCGCCGATCCAGTGCCGCGTTCACCACAAGATACAGCGGCAGCATCCACAGCCCGGCGAGGGCACCTTTCAGGCACACCAGCAGGTTGATGCCCATCTCGATCAGGGCCTGCTGCCGGGTCTCTTCAAAGCGGCCGCTGATAGTCAGCAGCATCGCCGCCGGCTGCTTGGCGCTGGACAGCACTTCCACCGCCGTGAACAGCACCAGCAGGCGGGTGTCGAGGTACTCGGCATCGGTCACGCCCGCCGTGTACAGCGCGATGATGGGCATCAGGAACACGGCCACCGTGGTGAACAGCGCAAAGGCCACCGCCAGATACAACGCATTGTACAGCCGGTACAGGCGCTTGAACCGTTCCGGCTCCACATAGAACAGCTGTCCCAGCCGGAAGCTGATGCTGTTGGCCACCGAGTAGAACAGTTTTTCGATGTTGGAAAAGAACAGCATATAGATGGTGTACACGCTGGCCGAGGTCAGGCCGCACAGGCTGGAGATCAAAATCGTATCGGTGTTGTTGAACACGATGTTCGTGAGCTGGTGCACCAGCACCGAGCCGCGCTGGGACAGCGCCTCCAGGTTCGGGGTGTCATGGGCGTTGAGCCAGGGATATTTTTTGCGGATATAGGCCGTGAGCACCGCCACCTGGAAGATGGAGGGCACACAGTAGGTCACCTGCACCAGCAGGATGCTGCGGGTACACAGCAAGGCCGCCATGCGCAGCAGGTTGCCCGCTGCCATGGTGGCCGTGGTGATGTAGGTGATCGCATAGCTTTTGCCCTCCACTTCCATGAAGGAGCGGTACTTGCCCTGCACCAGATAACTCACGATGCCCGGTATGCCGTAGAACACGACGATCAGGATCACCGTCAGGTTATACAGCAGGGACGAGCACATATTGTGCAGCACCCTGCGGCGGCTCTCGGCCGCAGTCAGCACCGGCCCGACCGAGTTCTGTTCTTCCTTTATCATGCTGCGCCTCCCTGGGCGGCTGCGGCCTTGCGGTGTGCCTTGGCCTGCGAAGGTATCTCCTTGAGCGGGTCACCGATCACATGGTGATACACTTCCTCGTACCGATCCAGCATGACATCATAATCAAAGTTGGTGCGCACATAGTCCACCTGTGCCTCGCGCTGTTCCGGCGTGAGGGGCCGGACGGTGTCCCGCTCCAGCGCACGGGCCAGACTGTCGGTGTCCTCGGTGCGGAATTCGGTGCCGTAGTCTGCGGTCACCGTGGTGTTTTCCGGGATGTCGCTCACCGGGCACTTTGCCCCCAGCGAAAGCGCCTCCAGCAGTGCCAGCGAGAGGCCCTCGGTGTGGCTGGGCAGCACGAACAGCCCACAGTTGCTGTACAGCTCCCGCAGCGTGTCACCCACCACATAGCCCGTGGCGATGATATTGGGGTTACCTGCGATTTTCTCCTGCACGGTGGCGCAGTATTCGCTCTCTGCCATGGGGCCGGCCAGCACCAGTTTCTTGTCGGTGTTGGCCTTCAGGTAGCCCTCCACCAGGTCCAGCGGGCCTTTCTCCGGCGAGATGCGGCCCACATACAGGATGTAGCTGCCGGCTTCCAGACCGTATTTCTCCCGGATCAGGCTGCAGGGCAGCGGCTGACGCATCTGCACCGCATTGGGGATGAGGATAGCGGAGCGGTTATATTTTTCATCAAAGTAGTTCCACTCACTCTCCGACAGTACCACCAGATCATCCGCATACTTTGCAGCGATCTTTTCGCCCAGTTTCAGGTAGGCACTGGCAAAGCCCCCCCATTTATCTACCTTCCAGTTCAGGCCGTGCACGGTGCACACGGTGTGCTTGCCGAACAGTTTGGCGATCACCAGCGGCACCGACGGGCCGATGGCGTGATAATGGATCACATCATAGTTCCGGATCAGCGCATCAAAAGTGGCCAGGAACGAGTAGACCATAGCGTTCAGCGCCGCCTTTTTAAACGTGAAAATGCGGCGGGCCTGCACGCCGTCCGCAGTGTAAACGTTATGCCCTTTCTGCAGCCCGCGGTTGTACACGGTGACCTCATAGCCGCGCTTGACGAGACTGGTTGCCAGCCCGCCGACCATGACCTCCACGCCGCCCGAACGGGGCGGAAAATCCTTGTGCCCGATCATTGCAACCTTCATATTGCATCTCCCTTTCTCTGGCAGCCGCAGCTGTTCCTCCGGCGGTCGCGGCAGACCGTCTCATGTGTGCAACTCAATTGTAACACAAGCAACGTAAGCGCAACATTCCTGCGCTCGTTTTTCTCAAAAAATCCGCACCGTTCCTGTATTATTCCGCATGCCGAACACTCCTTGCGCCGAATGTTTAACAAAGTTTAAGGTGCTGCAGGCCCCCGGACCGATTGACATACTTTTCACAGGTATGCTAAACTCTTTTTGTTGGTTCTGTGTAGATTTTTATGCAGACATCTGAGTAAAAGATAAAGAAGAAAGAAAAGGAAATCAGTATGAACAAGATCTCTCGCAAAGGCTTTCTGAAGATCGCCGCAGCCGCCGCCATGAGCGGCGTTACCGCCGGTGCCCTGGCTGCCTGCAACGCTGCCTCCGGCTCCTCTTCCACCGCTGCTTCCGGTGCCGCCGGCACCTACACCCCCGGCACCTACGAGGGCACCGCTGAGGGCATTTCCTCTACCGTCAAGGTAACCATGACCTTCTCCGACAGCGCCGTGACCGACGTGGTCGTGGACACCTCCGGCGAGACCGCTTCCATCGGTGCTGCTGCTGCCGACGAGCTGCGCGATCAGCTGCTGGCTGCCGGTTCTGCCGAGATCGACGGCGTGTCCGGCTCCACCATCACCTCCGAGGCCGTCATGAAGGCCGCCAAGAGCTGCTATGCCCAGGCCAGGGGCGAAGCCGTTGTGACCAGCGTCCAGCTGCCCACTGGCGACGAGAACGACTGGCTGGGCACCGAGCCGGATGTGGATGAAGCTGCCATCACCGAGACGGTGGATACCGATATCGTCATCGTGGGCGCCGGCAACGGCGGTATGTTTGCCGCCGCCTATGCCGCTGCCAATGGCCTGAACTTCCGCGTCATCGAGCAGAACGCTGTGGTGCAGGACACCCGCCACTGGTACGGTGCCATCGACTCCGCCGCTGCCAAAGCTGCCGGTGAAGAGCCCTTCGACCGCTCCAAGCTGCTGAGCGAGATCTCCCGCTACGCTTCCGGCAAGTGCGACCAGCGCGTTGTCCGCACCTGGATCAACGAGTCTGCCGCCATGCACGACTTCATGCGCAGCATCCTGGAGGACAAGTACGGCTGGGTGTGCGATTTCACCTCCGGCACCGAGGCTGCATGGCCCGCCGAGAACGCCGAGCACAACACCGACTACCTCTTCCCCGTGGAAGAGCACAACTACATGGCCAGCGAGAGCCAGTCCGGCACGCCCCGCAATGAACTGCTGCTGCAGTACATCCAGGAGCTGGGCTACGACGTGGACTTCAAGGTCAGCCTGGCCAAGCTGGAAAAGGACGATTCCGGCCGCATCACCGGCATCATCGCCCAGAACGTGGACGATGACCACTTCATCCGCTACAACGCAGCCAAGGGCGTTCTGCTGGCCTGCGGCGGCTACGCCGGCAACCCCTACATGATGGAGCAGCTGGATCCGCTGGGCACCAGCGTGACCACCGCCTGCTCCTACTCTCCCTCCGACAAGGGCTACGGCATCCGCGCCGCCGTGTGGGCTGGTGCCAACCTGGACAAGGAAGCTGCCCCCATGCTGTTCGACCGCGGCATCGTGGCCCCCGGTGTGGACGCCGGTTATGTGGAAAGCGACACCGCCTTCGGCGGCAAGGCTTTCCCCGGCAAGATCCGTCAGTTCAACCCCGGCACCCAACCCTTCCTGAAGGTGAACCGCAACGGCGAGCGCTTTGCCAACGAGAGCAGCCCCTATAATGATATCGTCTACGCCGCTGCACATCAGCCGGGCCGCGTGTATGCCCAGATCAGCGATGCAAACTTCATCGAGGATGCAAAGCGCTTCCACACCATCGGCTGCTCCGCCCAGACCCGCAACGGCGGTGAGGAGTATTTTGCAAAGCAGGTCGAGAACGCCACCAAGGAAGGTTGCTTCTTCCAGGCTGACACCCTTGAGGAGCTGGCCGACAAGATGGGCTTTACCGACGATGCCAAGGACACCTTCCTGGCTACCGTGGAGCGCTATAACGAGCTGTACGATAAGCAGAACGACGAGGACTTCGGCAAGCCCGCTTACCGTCTGAGCGCCATCCGCACCGCTCCCTTCTATGGCTGCTGGCTGGGCGCATCGCTGCTGACCACCGAACAGGGCATTGCCATCAACGACAAGGGCCAGGCTCTGGACACCAACAACCAGCCCATGCCCGGCCTGTACATCACCGGTGATATGTCCGGCAGCTTCTTTGCCAACAACTATCCTTGCCTGATGGCCGGTGTTGCCATGGGCCGCACTCTGACCTTCGCCATGAAGGCCATCAAGCAGATGGCCGGTCTGGAATAAGCAGGCTCTCTTCTTTTTCTTCTCATACAGAAAGCGGCCCCGTCACGTTGCATCCACAACGCGGCGGGGCCGCCTTTTTCTGCGTGTTATTCCAAGATCCGGTAATGACCAACGAGATCCGTGCGCTTTTCCAGAATGTCCTGCTCATAGGCGCTCTGCCAGGGACTGTTGTGATGGATCACATAGGGCACACCGTCCCGGTTCCTCCGGTCCGAAACGATCCCGATATGCTTCTCAAAAATCACAAGATCCCCGCCCTGCCATTCCTCGGTTCTGGACACATCCGTGGTCAGTGCAGCCGCATGATGCGCAAAAAACACCTTCAGATTTCTCACCCGGCGAAAATCAATGTTGGCATCCGGCTGCCGGATATCGTACCACTGCGGATGCTCCCGGATATCGGCGTCCACCAGCGCCTGCAGATCATA
>CABQHF010000138.1 GCA_902463905.1 uncultured Faecalibacterium sp.
CTACGGCAACTACTGGGTGCTGATCTTCTCTTACCCCGAAAACTCTCACACCGATAATTACCGCCAGGAAGTGCTGGATCTGGTCAATGCCGAGCGCGCAAAGTACGGCCTGACCCCGCTGGTGATGGGTGATGCCAAGCTGACCGCCGCTGCTCAGAAGCGTGCCGAAGAGATCGCGACCGTCAACTCTCACACCCGCCCGGACGGCAGCAAGTGCTTCACCGTGCTCAAGGAGTACGGCGTGACCGCAGAACCCACCGGTGAGAACGCCGCCTGGGGCAGCGTCTCCCCGCAGGAGGTCGTGGATGCCTGGATGAACTCCGAAGGCCACCGTGCCAACATCCTGAACCCCGATGCCCGCGTGATGGGCGTTGGCTACTACTACAACAGCAACAGCACCTGGGGCCATCAGTGGATCCAGATCTTCACCAAGTGATCATCTCCCTTCTTCATAATAAGATATTTTCACCTTTTCTTGAAAGTTGTGTGCGAGGAGAGCCCGGCAGCGAAAACTGCCGGGCTTTTCGTCTTGCAGAAACCCTGATTTATGTTATACTTATTCTGAATAACATGCAGGAGGCAACATCGTGGAGGATTACCGGACCATCCGTGGCACGGCTGCGGGCGAATATGAGGAGAAGAAGAGCCGCTTCATTGCGCAGCTCTCCTTTGCGGACAGCGAGGAGGCGGCCGTGGCGTTCCTGGAACAGGTGCGGGCAGCCAACCGCACCGCACGGCACAACGTGTATGCCTACCGCCTGCGGGAGGGCAACCGCGAGCGCTATTCCGACGACGGCGAACCGGCCAAGACGGCCGGGACTCCGGCGCTGGAGGTGCTGCAGCACAGCGGCCTGACGGATCTGATCGTGGTGGTCACCCGCTACTTCGGCGGGGTGCTGCTGGGCACCGGCGGGCTGGTGCGCGCCTACACCACCGCCACGGCCCGCGCACTGGAAAACGCTGAGGTGGTCACGGTGCGCAGCGTGGTGGAGCTGAAGATCACGGTGGACTATTCGCTTTACGAGCGGGCGTCCCTGCTCATCGACGCGGCAGGGGCAAAGCAGGCTGCCCCGGAGTTCACCGACCGGGTCACCCTGCGCTGGCAGATGCCGGAACACACCGAAGGCCCCTTACTGGAGCAGCTGCGTGAGCTGACCCGGGGTGGGGCCGAGGCAGAGGTGTCCAAGCCTTTTTACGCACCTTTTTAATTAAGGTGACACGGAACTTCCCCCTTCGACAGGGCCGATGTGCTATAATGACCGCAGGCGCGGCGAGTGGGATCGGCTGCGCCGGAATTTTTCCGGCAGAAAGGGGAGAAAAAACAGGAGGGAACCAGCATGGATGTGCGCCAGAGAACCGAAGAGATCGAACACCTGACCTTTGCGCCGTGGGCCACATTCAGCGACGCCAGCCGCGGCCGTGCCGTGCCGGAGCCGCAGGATCCGCTGCGCCCGGTGTTTCAGCGTGACCGCGACCGGGTGCTGCACTGCAAGGCGTTCCGCCGCCTGAAGCAAAAGACCCAGGTATTCCTGTCCCCGGAAGGGGACCTGTACCGCACCCGGCTGACCCATACGCTGGAGGTGTCGCAGATCGCCCGCACCATTGCCCGCGCCCTGCGCCTGAACGAGGACCTGACCGAGGCCATCAGCCTGGCCCATGACCTGGGCCACACGCCCTTTGGCCACGCCGGAGAACGGGCGCTCAACCAGCTCTGCCCGGGCGGGTTCAAGCATTATGTGCAGAGCCTGCGGGTGGTGGACAAGCTGGAAAAAGAGGGCAGGGGCCTCAACCTGAGCTGGGAAGTGCGCAACGGTATCGTGACCCACACCAAAGGCACCTGGGCTGCCACCCCGGAAGGGCGCATCGTACGCATGGCAGACCAGATTGCCTACGTCAACCACGACATCGAGGACGCCGTGCGCGCCGGTGTGCTGGATCCGGCCATCCTGCCAAAGGACTGCACGGCGGTACTGGGCACCACCAAATCCGCCCGCATCACTGCCATGATCAACAGCATCCTGCGTAACAGCGATGGGGATGTGAAGGTGGGCGCGGAGGAGAACGAGGCCTTTCTGGCTCTGCGGGATTTCATGTACGCCACCGTCTATGTGGACAAGACCGCAAAGCAGGAGGAACAGAAGGTGGACAAGGTGATCGGGGAGCTGTATGAATACTACCTGAACCACATCGACCGGATGTCCAATTTCTATGTGCAGCTAGCGTATCAGGAGGGCAGGGACCGCGCTGTGACCGACTATATCAGCGGCATGAGCGACGAGTTTGCCATCCGCACCTTTGAGCAGCTTTTTGTGCCGCAGAAGTGGCATGTTCTATAAACCGGAAAGGTCGTTTGAAAATCCATGATCCCACACGAATACATCGAGGAGCTGACCCGCCGTACCGACATCGTGGAGCTGGTGGGCAGCTATGTGCAGCTCAAGCGCAAGGGGCGGCTGTATGGCGGGCTGTGCCCCTTCCACAGTGAGAAGTCGCCTTCCTTCTATGTCTACCCGGACACCCAGAGCTTTTACTGCTTTGGCTGCGGGGCCGGTGGCGATGCCATCACCTTTGCCAAAAAGATCAACAGCATCGACTACCCGGAGGCCGTCAAAATGCTGGCAGCCCGTGCCGGGATGCCGGAGCCCCAGGAGGACGACAAGACCGGCCGGATGCGCAGCCGCATCCTGTCCATGAACAAGGAGGCGGCCCGGTTTTTCCATGCCTGCCTCAACTCCACCGTGGAGGAGGCCCGGCAGGCCCGGGCCTACTGGCGTCGGCGCGGGCTGGACGACAAGACCATCGTGCGGTTCGGCCTGGGCTATGCGCCCAACGACGGGCAGGCCCTGTACCAGTTCCTGCGCGACAAAGGCTACAACCAGCAGGAGTTGGATGCCAGCGGTCTGTTCAAGCGCAGCCAGTCCGGGCGGATCTACTGCCTGTTCTGGAAGCGTGTCATGACCCCCATCTTTGATCTGCGGGGCAACATCATTGCCTTTGGCGGCCGCGTTTTAGACGACTCCAAACCTAAGTATGTCAACAGCCCGGAAACCCTGGTCTACCACAAGTCGGACACGGTGTTCGCGCTGCAAATCGCCAAACGCAGTGCGTCCCGGCGGTTCGTGCTGTGTGAGGGCTACATGGACGTCATCAGCATGCAGCAGGCCGGTATCGACACGGCGGTGTGCGCCTGCGGCACGGCCCTGACCCCGGATCAGGTGCGGCTCATCAGTGAGTATGCGGATGAGGTCATCCTGAGTTACGATTCGGATGAGGCCGGCCAGAAGGCCACCCTGCGTTCGCTGGAACTGTTCCGCAACAGTCCGGTCAAGGTGGGTGTGCTGCAGATCCCCGGTGCCAAGGACCCGGATGAGTACATCAAAAAGTATGGTGCCGAGCGCTTCAAGGCACTGCTGGACGGCGTGGGTAATGCACTGGACTTCCGTCTGGGGCGGCTGCGCAGCCAGTATGATCTTTCCCAGGACGCCCAGCGGCTGGAATATGTCAAGCAGGCGGTGGATCTGCTGGCCGAGCGTTCCAGCCCCACGGAGCAGGAAGTGTATGCCGGCCGTCTGGCAGAGGAAACGAACATCTCCAAGACCGCCATCATGACCCAGCTGGAAACAGCGGTGAAAAAGGTGGGCAGCAAGCGCCGCTATGAAAAGAAGAAGGCAGTGCTGCAGTCTGGTGAGATGAACCAGATCAAGGTGCCCTATACGGTGGGCGGCAGCCAGGCGCTGGGTATTGTCAGCGCACAGCAGCGCCTGCTGGCAGCTATCCTGCGGGAGCCGCAGTATCTGAACCTGGTCGAGGATCAGCTGACGGCAGAGCAGTTCATCCAGCCCCAGCAGAAGGAGTTGTACGAAGCCATGCTGCACTGCCGGGAGCAGGGCATTGAGATCAGCCTGACCACGCTGCACGCTTTTGTCGGGGAGGAAGCCCTGAATGAACTGAGCCATCTTGCGGCACAATACAGCGATGTGAACTGCACGCCGGATGATATCCGGCTGTATCTGGACCGCATTGCCCGCGGTATGCCCATGGCAGGCAAGGCGGCCAATATGTCAAATGAGGAACTGAGCAGCTATTTCCAGTCGATGCGTGAAAAAAAGCAGGGGACTGTGCGCGAAGAAGAATAAGGCCCGCTTTCCCCTCCGGCTGGAGCAGGAGAGGAAAGGAGCAGGAATCATGCAGAAATTGTCGCAGACCGAAGAACTGGCCCGAACGCTGGCGGCACACGCCCGGCGCAAGACCCTGACACCGAATCAGATCAGCCGCGCCATGGACGAGGCGGACTACGATGTGGCCCATTTGGATGAATTGTATGAGGCGCTGGAAGCCCGCGGTGTGCGCATCGCCGAGGAGGAAGAGGAGGAACTTCCGCCGCTGGACGAGACGCAGATCGGCAGGCTGGAGCACGAACTTTCCGCCGAGGGCGTGGCACTGGATGACCCGGTGCGGGCGTATCTGAAGGAGATCGGCCGGGTGCCGTTGCTCACGGCTCAGCAGGAGGCGGATCTTGCCCGTGCCGCACAGGCCGGGGACGCCGACGCCCGCCGCGCCCTGAGCGAAGCGAACCTGCGGCTGGTGGTATCGGTGGCCAAGCGCTATGCCGGGCGGGGCTTGCCGTTCCTGGATCTGATCCAGGAGGGCAATTTGGGCCTGATGAAGGCGGCGGAAAAGTTTGAGCCGGAGCGCGGCTTCAAGTTCTCCACCTACGCCACCTGGTGGATCCGGCAGTCCATCACCCGAGCCATTGCGGATCAGGGCCGCACCATCCGCATCCCGGTGCATCTGGTGGAGAACATCAACCGGGTCAAAAAGACGGCGGGGGAGCTGCTGCGCAAAAACGGCCGGGAGCCCACGGTGGAGGAGATCGCCGTGCAGCTGGATCTGGAACCGGACAAGGTGCGGGAGCTGCTGCAGCTGGCGCAGGATCCCATCAGCCTGGAAACGCCGGTGGGCGAGGAAGAGGATGCCCATCTGGAGGATTTCATCCAGGACGAGGAAGCGGGCGTCCCGGCGGACGAAGCCGGGCGGCAGCTGCTGCGCCGGGAGCTGATGAACGTGCTCAAGAGCCTGACCCCGCGGGAAGAGCGGGTGATCACCCTGCGTTTCGGGCTGGAGGACGGGCGCTCCCGGACCCTGGAGGAGCTGGGCCGGGAGTTCAACGTGACCAGAGAGCGGGTGCGACAGATCGAAGCCAAGGCCCTGCGCAAGCTGCGGCACCCCAGCCGCGCCAAGCGCCTGCGGGATTATCTGGACGAGTGAGCAAAGCGGAGAGCGGCAGAGGCTGCTCTCTTTTTTGCTGCCCGGGGCACAAGAGGCAACATTGACAAAATGCACAAGGCTGTTTTGGTGTGGAACGTGCAAAATAAAAATATCAACCCCTAAAACACGAAAAGCTGACACGCTGCCGGGTGTGCGGAATATGACCGCAAAATTGGAAAAAATGCACGGAAATCGTGAAAAATGGCTTGACAACAGGACTTTCAGGGTGTATACTGCATTAGTATCACATAATGGACTAATGCGCCTAAAAAAGGGACGTGTCGGGGCCGGCCGAGTGGGTCGGACCGCAAAGTTTGTGAAAAGCGCCGAAACGTTCCTTCCGACGCGGGTCGAATTATGTGTGTCTGCTCAAATTTGACCCGTGTATACGACATCCCGTAGAGTATAAAAGTAAGGAGTGGTTGATTTTATGATGAAAGTCAAGCCCGTT
>CABQHF010000139.1 GCA_902463905.1 uncultured Faecalibacterium sp.
GTGCGCTCCATCTTGCCGCTGGAACGGCCGCGCCAGAAGTTGCCGCCGCCCACCACGATGCCGATCTGAACCCCCAGATCGTGGGCTTTTTTCACGCCGCCGCAGATCGCATCCATGGTCGGCTCGTCAAAGCCCATGCCTTTTTCGCCGCCCAATGCTTCGCCGCTGATCTTGAGCAGGATACGCTGATATTTCAATGCCATAATCCAAACACCACCTGTTTATATTCCGTCGGGCTGTGTGCCCGACATTGTTATTCAAGTGTATTTTACAATAAAACACGCATAAAGTAAACAGGAAATCTGCCCAGAAAATATGGAACGTTTTATGAACAGGCCCCCGGCAAAATTGGGGCTGGACATTTTCCGGCAGACATGCTATACTATTCTTCGCAAATGCGGGCATCGTACATCGGCTAGTATATCAGCCTTCCAAGCTGAGGAGGTGGGTTCGATTCCCATTGCCCGCTCCACTAAAAAGGCACGCTGATTTGTCTGGAATTAGCGTGCCTTTCTTATTATTTACCACGCTTTTTACCTCACATAGCAAAACAGCAGGCAGTTCCCGCAAAAAGGAGCTGCCTGCTGTTGTTTTTCATTCTGTCAGGCCCAGGGCTGCAAACTCTCTTGCAAGGCCGTCCTCGTACACGGTGGGGGCGATGCGGTCGCACAGCTGCTTCAGCCGCTCCGAGCCGTTGCCCATGCACACACTGATCCCGGCAGCCTGGGTCATCTGCAGGTCATTATCGCTGTCGCCAAAGCCAATGGTATCTTCCTGCGGGTGGCCCAGATGTCGGCAGATGGCCCGGATGCCGGTGCCCTTGTCGAATTTGCGGTTGATGAGCTCCCCGTTCACCATGCCGTCATCCATGGTGTCCAGATTGCTCTCGCAGAACACGAACTGGTCCTGATACAGCCGCTTGGCCTCGTCCAGATCGTGCAGGTGCTCAGCAATGTACACGATCTTGTAGATCGGCTGGCCCTTGTAGCTGCTGAGCGGGGTCAGGCGCATGCCGTCCTGCATGGCCTTGCGCCAGCGGGCTGCCTCGCTGTTCAGCGGCTTGTCCGGCGCGTCGGCGGTAAACTTCCAGCGCGCGGTCATCTTCGGCCCGGCAAAGGTATCGTCACGGGACTCCAGCGTGTAGTCCACGCCGTGCTGCTCCAGCACGGCGCTCAGCCCGCTGCACTGTTCCGGCTCCATGGGCAGGTCCACCAGCACCTGCCCGTCGCAAAGCACATAGCCGCCCGCGCTGCAGATGGCACCGTCAAAACAGCCGTACTCCAGCAGCGGCGCGGTCATGCGCAGGTTGCGTCCGGTGCACAGAAACAGCTTGTGCCCGTTGGCCCGGGCCGCCCGCAGCGCCTGCAGGGTGCTGTCCGGGATGAGCATATCCCCCGGCGGCAGCAGGGTGCCGTCAATGTCCAAAAAGATCAGCTTACGGTTCATGCGTCCTCCTTTATCCGGATCGAACCACGGTCCACCACGCTGTACCCCAGGGTGGTCTGGCGGACAGGGCCGCCATTTTCCGGGTGCTCCAGCATCTGCAGCAGCATCCGGGCGGCTTCCACACCCACCTGCTTCTGATAGAAACGCACGGTGGTCAGGCCCGGCTCCACAACGCCGCCCACCCAGCTGTCGCCAATGCCGGCCAGACTGACCTGGGTGCCGATGGCGCGGCCTGCCGCCCTGAGTGCCCGCATGGCCCCCAGCGCCACCGTGTCGGTCACGCACACCACGCCGTCCAGATCCGGGCAGCAGGCCAGCAGCTCGTTCATGCAGCGCTCGCCCTCTTCCATGGTAAAGGCAGAGCAGCACAGCCGGGGCAGCTTGTCGCCGTCCAGCCCGGCAGCGTTCAGGGCGTCCTGCACACCCTGACGGCGCGCAAGCCCGACAGCCTGATCCTTCTCGGTGCCGCCGATGTACACCAGCCTGCGGTGGCCGCAGGCCAGCATCCGCTGGGCTAGCTCCCGCGCAGCGCTGCGGTCGTCGTTATACACGCAGGGCACCTCAGGGAAGCGCTGCCCGGTGACCACCAGCGGCACCCGGCAGGTCTTGAATGCACGGGCCAGCTGGGGGCTGTAGTAGCAGCCCAGCAGGATGATGCCCGCCACATGATTGCGCTGCATGGCCGTCAGGTAGCCAATCTCCCGTTGCTCGTCCAGCTCGGTGTTGCCCAGCAGAATCAGGTAGTTCTGCTGATCCAGTTCGCTGGCGATGCCGGCGGTGATCTGCCCCACCGACTGGGAACTGATGCTGGGCGCAATGACGCCGATCTGATTCACCCGGCCGGTGCGCAGAGTCTGCGCGGCGGTGTCCGGGCGGTATCCGGTTTTTTCCACCACTTCATGGATGGCGGCGCGCTTCTGTTCACTGAGCGGCCCGCCGTTGAGATATCGGCTGACTGCCGCGCTGGACACGCCAGCCATTTTTGCAATGTCACTAATGGTCATGGGGCAAGTTCCTCTCACACGCTCTGCATCCCGCAGATTGTAAACGTTTTCATTTTCTATTATAAACCGGCCTGCACCGTCCCGCAAGGGGTGCAATGGCCTGTTTTGTTGCAGCGGCATCCCCAGTTTTTGGCAGTCCTGCACAAATCCGCTTGCATCTGGCAAGCAGGATCCAACTCTTTTTTGCTATTCCGGCGGGCAGCCCTTACAGGACACCCATGTGCAGTGCCCGCAGCAGCAGGCCCAGCACCAGCACCACCAGCAGCAGGGTCAGGATGGTCCTGTTCCCGGTGCGCTTCTTTTTGGGGCTGCGGCGTGCCGGGGCGCTGCGCTTGCGGGCAGCCGTGCGGCTGTTGTTCGACGCTTTCCCGCCCGACGTCCTGCTGCCGGTACGGGCCGCAGGCTTCGCCGCTTTGCTCTGCCCGCGGGTGTTGTCGGCCGAGCGGGCCGCTTTCCGGGCACCGCACTGCTCCAGAAAGCTCTCGGCCTCCCGGTAATACTGGGCCAGCTCGTTTTCCCGGAAGGCGGTGTCCGCATACCCTTCTTCCAGGCTCTCGATGGCCTCATTGAACAGCAGTGCGGCCTGCGCTGCATCCTGCGCGTCGGCGGCGTGGGCCGCCTCGTTGCGGGCGGTGCGCACCGCGTTGCAGGCCCGGCGGGCTGCGCCGGGGTGCCGGGTATTGCCCAGCAGGTCCAGCGGTTTGGCGGCGTCCTTCTCCGGGTCCAGCAGCACCCGCATGCACAGGGTGGTGTCCAGCTGCTGCCAGCTGGTCTTGCCGCTCAGGTCCGGCATCCGGTCGTAATAGTCCGGGCTTTCCTTCTGGCGCTGGGCAATGTGCCGCAGCAGCGCGTCCAGACTGTGGCTGCCCGGCTTCTGCTCCCAGTGCCAGCGCAGCAGGCGGCGGCTGATCTCGTCGCATTCGGTCTTGATCTCAAATGCAGCCTGCAATGCTTCGTCCTGCATAATGGCCTCCTTTTTCCTTCTTGTGCAGAAAAGGCGGAGGTGGCACACGCCTTCCTCCGCCTTCTTTCTGCATTCTTTTACAGCATGAACTGATAATACACAAAGCCGCACAGGGCCACTGCCGCACAGACGATGGCCGTGATGGGCGGCACCCAGCGGATCAGCGCTTCGGCCACGCTGTCGCGGTCATCTTCCTCGTCCTCGTCCAGATCGTCGTCCGGCACTTCCTGCACCGGTTCGGCGCGGCGGGAGGGCGCGGGGATCACCCGGGTGCCCTCGTCGGCACTGCTGCCCGGGAACGCCGCCCGGGTGGATGCATCCAGCACACGGGTGTGCTCCTCGGCATCCTCCAGCGGCTCGCGGCGGAGCTCAAAGGGTTCCACCTCCTCGGCCGGGCTGCGGGGTGCGCTCACCACGCGGGTGGGCTCCTCGCCAGCGGGTGCAGCCCCCACGATGCGGGTAGGCTCTTCCGCTGCGGCGGGCTGCGCCGGAACTTCGGCTGCGGGCCGGGCAGGCTGCTCCGGCTGCAGCAGCGTGTTCAGCGCGTTCTGCAGCAGGATGCGGTCACACCGGCACTCGGTGCAGTAGACCGTATCTTCCTCTTTGGGATGGAATGCACCGCAGGCGCAGTACCAGCCGTTCTCAAACACCTGGGGCTGATACTTCAGGCCGGTGCGGTTCATGCGGCTTTCCAGCGCCTTCTGCAGCTCCGGGCTCAGGCGGCGGGGTGCCGACAGGCGCACCCGCTTGATGTCCTTGAGGTGCACCACGCGCTTACCGTTGTACACGTTGACCAGCGAGACGTCCACACTGGTGATGGCCTTGGACGTAATGAACACGGCATCATCCATGCCGAACAGCTCGCCGGGCTTCACTTCGATGTCCCGGTACTCAAACTGATCCTCACACAGGATCACGCCGTCCACGCCCTTGCACTTGAAGTGCACTTCCAGAGCGGTCAGGGTCACGCGGGAAATGTTCTTGAAGGTCAGACAGACGGCATTCTCGCCGCTGACATCCCCCCGCAGCAGCTCCACGCAGACAAACTGCACCGGGCTGCCCGGGGTGTAATAGTTCGCACGGGTCCGTGCGACCGGGTTGAAGTTTTCCTCCACGACACTCGCTCCTTTCCGGGGTCATTCCGTTGCTTCCGGGGCATCCTGCTCCGGTGCAGGGTCCTGCTCCGGCTGCTGACCGGTCGGCTGTTCTGCCGTCTCAGCCTGCTCGGCATGCTCTGCGGTCTCTGCCTTCTCGGCGGTCTCCACAGGCTGGGCGGGCTGCACGGTCTGCTCCGGCTGCTTGGCATCCGGGTCCTCCCGCGGGGGCAGGGTGCCGCCGGCCATGATGGTATTGAACTCCTGTTCGTTGAGTTTTTCGCGCTCCATCAGGGCCTTGGCCAGTGCATGCAGCTGGTCGATGTGCTCGGTCAGGGTGCGGCGGCAGTTCTCATAGGCCTCGTCGATGATGTCCCGCATCTCGCCGTCGATCTCGGCTGCGGTGGTCTCGCTGTAGCCCTTGCCCTGGCCCAGATCACGGCCCAGGAAAGTCTCCTCCTGCGAGGTGCCATAGACCACAGGGCCCAGGCGCTCCGAGAAGCCGTAGCGGGTGATCATCTGGCGGGCGATGTTGGTAGCCTGCTGCAGATCGTTGGAGGCACCGGTGGAGATGTCATCCAGGATCAGCTGCTCGGCCACGCGGCCGCCCAGGCTGGACACGATGTCCTCGAACATCTCGCCCTTGGTCACATAGCTGCGATCCTTTTCGGGCAGGTACATGGTGTAGCCGCCGGCCTGACCGCGGGGGATGATGGTGATCTCATGCACGCGGGGGTGGTGCTTGCAGTAGAAGCCCGCCACGGCATGGCCTGCCTCGTGGTAGGCGGTAAGCTTCTTTTCTTCCGGGGTGACCACACGGCTCTTCTTTTCCGGGCCGGCCATCACCTTCATGGAAGCCTCTTCGATGTCCTCCATGGTAATGGCCTTGCGGCTGCGGCGGGCTGCCAGCAGGGCAGCCTCGTTGACCAGGTTCTCCAGGTCGGCACCGGCAAAACCGGCGGTGCGCTGGGCGATGACCTTCAGCGACACATCCGGAGCCAGCGGCTTATTCTTGGTGTGCACCTTCAGGATCTCTTCGCGGCCCTTGACGTCCGGCAGGCCCACAAAGACCTGACGGTCAAAACGGCCGGGACGCAGCAGCGCCTTGTCCAGAATGTCGGCACGGTTGGTGGCAGCCATCACGATGATGCCGTCGTTGGCCTCAAAGCCGTCCAT
>CABQHF010000140.1 GCA_902463905.1 uncultured Faecalibacterium sp.
GCTCCGGCTTCAGCTCATCATAGGGCTGGTCGCCGATGCCCAGCACGTTCATGCCGTCGTTCTTCAGCTCCCGGCAGA
Organism: uncultured Faecalibacterium sp.; assembly: GCA_902463905.1. GTDB lineage: Bacteria > Bacillota > Clostridia > Oscillospirales > Ruminococcaceae > Faecalibacterium. Next base: position 79 of record CABQHF010000140.1, read on the forward strand.
ACTGCCAGTAGTTGGTAGGGAAGTTCGGCGAGATAAAAATAAAATTCTTCATGGTTCTTTCTGATTCCTCTTTCCTCTATAAAAGCGAAACCCTCTCAGTCAACGCCTGCGGCGCTGCCAGCTCTCCCGAAGGGCGAGCTTCTGACGCTTTACCGGAAGGTACTGCAAAAGCTCCCCCTTTCGGGGGAGCTGGTGCGAAGTGCCTGAGAGGGTTCGTCCCATTTCGCTTTACTGCTGTCCAAGGATATACGGCATGTAATACACGACCTGTTTATACCACCAGTCCCAGTCGTGCTTGACGTCGTGGCCCCACAGGTCCACCCACACGGGGATGCCCTTGGCCTCGAAGATGCGCTTGAGGTACCAGGTGGTGTCCGGCTGCTCCCAGGCGCCCTGACCGCAGCAGATGACCGCCTTCTGGTTCCGGTACAGCTCCATATAGGGGTGGTCAGTGGGGAAGTTCCGCATATAGTCCACGGGAGAGTTCTGGTACACCAGCTCGTCCATGTAGTCGCCGAAGCCATAGTGGGCGGTGTAGATGCCGCTGAGCGCCAGACAGCCGCAGAAGATGTCCGGCCGGCGCAGATACAGGTTGACTGCGTGGGTGGCACCCAGGCTGCAGCCAAAGGCGATGACGCCGGGCAGGTCGTCCCAGCCGTTGCGCTCCTGGGACAGGCAGCGGATCTTGGGCACGGCCTCGTCCACGATGTAGTGCAGCCACTGCTCATAGCGGCGGATGCGCCAGTAGGGGTCGCCGTTGGTGTCGGACCAGGTCTCCTTGTCCAGCGTGTCGATGGAAAGCACCATGATCTGGCCGGACTCGATCCACGGGGCCAGGGTGTCGGCCATGTGGAAGTCCTCAAAGTCAAAGAACCGGCCGTCCTGACAGGGGATGTACAGCATGGGGCGGCCTGCATGGCCGTAGATCTTGCACTCCATATCCCGGCCAAGGGCGGGGCTGTAATCCTTGAAATACTGCATTTCCATAGTGGTTCCTCCTTTATTATTCGCCCTCTCCGTCCGCTCGCAAAGCGCGCGTCCACCTCTCCCAAAGGGAGAGGCCTTGGCAGTACGGCTGACTTTTCCGGTTTTGCCAAAGGCTCTCCCTTTGGGAGAGCTGCTGAGCGCAGCGAAGCTGAGAGGGCGAGGATGCTATCCGTCCTGCGGTATCGCTTTTACGCTTCCTCCAGCTCGTACATCAGCGTATGGAACACGAAGGGCAGCTGCTTTTCCCAGCTGGCTTCGCTGTGGGTGCCGCCGGGCACCAGGCGGCTGGTGAGGTGGATGCCGCGGATCATGATCCTGCTGCACATCTGTGCAAAGTCGCGGCGCATGCCGTCGTGGTTGCCCATCTCCCGGGAGCCGTAATCCATGTACAGCACGGTGCCCGGCTCCAGCTTGGCCCGGCCCACAAGGCCGGACAGCTTGTCCGGGGCCACCCAGATGGAGGGCGACAGCGCCGCCGCCCGGCTGAAAGTATCGTTATACTGCAGCAGGGCATACAGGCTCATCAGGCCGCCCATGCTGCTGCCGCCGATGAAGGTATGCTCCCGGTCGGGCAGGGTGCGGAAGCTGCGGTCGATGAAGGGTTTGAACCGGTGAATGTACCAGTTCATGGTGGCCTGACCCTTGCCGTCAAAGTGGCCGTAGGTAGGATCGTCGAAGCGATAGGGCGAATACTCCACCAGACGCTCGTTGTTGGGGCCTGCGTTGCACTCCACCGCCGCCACGATCAGCGGCGTGTCGGTATAATCCAGGTAATCTGCCACGCCCCAGCTCTTGCCGTAGGTGGCATCCTCGTCAAAGAACACGTTCTGGCCGTCGAACATATACAGCACCGGGAACCGGCGATCCGGCTCGGACTCGTACATGGTGGGCAGATAGACATACACTCTGCGCTGCTCGGTGCCGTTGACAGCCGGGTAGCTCACGCTCCATTTTTTGATCATGGTGCTTTTCCCTCTCAATCTTTCTCCTGCACGGGTGCCTGCCGCCATGCAGAGCCGCCCTGTGGTTCTGAAATCAGTTTAACACCACGCGGGAAAGAAAGCAATTGCACCGGAAAATTTCGGAAATTTGACGGAGAACTGATCCGCCCTCTCTGCCGAAAAGGCTTCCCCCTTGGGGGAAGGCTTTATTAAGTATCCGTGATACAGCAAACGCCGCCGAGCGGATGCCTGGCGGCGCTTGCTAAATTCTGAATGGAGAATCGGGAATATCAATACTTCTTCTCGACCGGGACGATCCAGCCCTTGGTATCGGGGATCTTGCCCCACTGCATACCGGTCATGGTGTCGTACAGCTTCTGGGTGACCGTGCCGATCTTGCCGTCGCCGATGTAAGCGTGCTCGCCCTTCCAGACCAGTTCCTTGACGGGGGACACGACAGCAGCGGTGCCGGTACCGAACACCTCTTCCAGCTTGCCTTCGCGGGCAGCCTGCATGATGTCGGCGATGGCCAGCTTGCCCTCGATGACCTCATAGCCCCAGTCCTTCAGCAGCTCGATGCAGCTGCGGCGGGTGACGCCGGGCAGAACGGTGCCGACGGTAGCAGCGGTGTACACCTTGCCGTCGATCTTGAACATGATGTTCATGCTGCCGACTTCCTCAACGTACTTCTTCTCGACGCCGTCCAGCCACAGCACCTGTGCATAGCCCTGCTCCTCGGCCAGTTCGCCGGCCTTGATGGAAGCAGCATAGTTGCCGCCGCACTTGGTGAAACCGGTCAGGCCGGGAGCGGCACGGATGTACTCATCTTCCACATAGATGCGCACGGGGTTGATGCCCTCGGCGTAGTAAGCGCCCGACGGTGCACAGATGATGCAGAAGATATAGTGCTTGGAAGCGTGCACGCCCAGACCCACATCGTTTGCGAACACGAAGGGACGGATGTACAGGGAAGCGCCGTCAGAGTGGGGCACCCAGTCGCGCTCCACATCCACCAGAGCCTCAACGGCCTGGATGTAATCCTCCACAGGGATCTTGGGGATGCACAGACGGTCGGCAGAATCCTGGAAGCGCTTTGCGTTGCACTCCGGGCGGAACAGCTGGATGGTGTCATCCGCAGTACGGTAAGCCTTCATGCCCTCGAAGATCTCCTGGGCATAATGGAACACGACGGTAGCCGGATCCAGCTCAAAGGGGCCGTAGGGGACGATGCGCGGGTCATGCCAGCCCTCGCCCTCGGTGTAGTCCATCACGAACATATGGTCGGTGAACTTCTTGCCAAAACCCAGCTTGCTCTCGTCTGCAGGCTTCTCCTTGGGAGAAGTGGTGCGGATGATCTTGATATCCAACATGATAAATTTTCCCTCTTTCCTGATCACGGGCGCTGCACAGTTTCTTGCGCCCGAAAAGCCGAATGTTGTTTTCTATTATAATAGGATGCGCGGCTTTTGCAAGGAATCGCAAAATCTTTCATCTTTAGCCCTGTTAAGTTGCGCTAAATTATGAGCAGATGTGTGTGCAAACTGCCAAAAAAATGATACAATAAGGGTATCTGATCGCGTTTCACCCCGGAAAGGAGTTTTATTTTATGATCCAGAGCGTTATTTTTGACATGGACGGCCTGATGTTCGACACCGAGCGCATCTGGGCCACCCTGTGGAAACCCGCACTGGCAGAGCTGGGCCTGCCTTATAAGGAAGGGCTGGACGAAGCTGCCCGCGGCACCGCCGGCGATTCCATGCGGGCGGTGCTGCGCCGGTTCTATGGGCCGGACTGCGACGCCGACCGCATCATCGAGGCTCTGCATGAGCAGGGTGTCATCGCATTCCAGGCACCGCCGCCCAAAAAGCCCGGTCTGGACGAGCTGCTGGCCTGGCTGGACGAACGGCACATCCCCATGGTGGTGGCCTCTTCCAGCCGTATGTCCTCCATCCGGCACCATCTGGACTGCTGGGGCCTGACCCACTATTTCAAGGCGCTCATCAGCGGCGAGCAGTTCACCAGTTCCAAGCCGGACCCGGAGATCTTCTACCGGGCCGCCGAGGCGCTGGGCACCGCACCGGAACACACCCTGGTGCTGGAGGACAGCTACAACGGCGTGCGCGCCGGTGCCGCCGGCGGTTTTGTGACCGTGATGGTGCCGGATCTTGCCCAACCCGACGACGAGATGCGCCGCCTGTACACCGCAGAATGCGCCAGCCTGCACGATGTGCGCCGGATGCTGGAAGAAGGCCGGCTGTAAGGGTTTCGTCTTTCACGACCGCCGGGACGATGCCCCGCCGCACCAGACCGGTCACGAATCGTTTCTCCACCCCGGCTTCCTTTCCCCGCCGGGTGATGGTCAGGCTCAGGGTATCGCCCACCGATACGATGCCGCAGTTGTAGGGGGGAGTGCGCCCGGGGCAAGCGTCAAAATAGTTCTCCATCCTTATTTACCCTTTACCTCCTTCAAAAAATGCCCGCCCACCGTGGTTTTTCACAGATGGGCGGGCATTTTGCGGTTTATTGTCCGTGCGCTGCAAAAGCGCTCAGAGGACAGTGGTCTGGGGTACCAGCCGGAAGAGCATTACAGGAAGCTCGCTGTTTGCAAAATCCAGCGTAACGATAAGCCTTCCGTTCTTTGCTTCAAACGGCAGCTCCGCCTGTGTGCCGTCCGGGGCAATGCGCACAAGCTTTTTGCCTTCCAGCAGTCCGGCGGGCAGCGCGAGCCTTACCCGGCCGGTGGGCTGCGTCAGGCTGCCTGCGGTTTCAAATGCCACGCTCAGGTATTCCCCGTTCGTCCGCGCGGTCACATCCTCCGCAAAAAGACAGCCGCTGACAGCCCACGCCGTTGCCGCTTCGAGCTTTTCCAGCTGCGCGGCGTTTTCTGCCTGCCCGCACACGGGGCAGAAGGTCAGGGTCTCGCCTTCCGCAGTGCGGAAGGTAAACTTCCGGCAATCGGTGCTGCCGATGTGCGCGCAGCCCTGCCGCAGACAACCGGCGCTCTGAGAGCCGGTCCCGTTCGGGGACCATGCACCGAACTTGTGTCCCAGCTTATCCGTCGGGTCTGCGGTGTAGCTGTCTTTGCAGCGGGAGCAAGTAAAGATGGTATAGCCGTCTGTTTCACAGGTAGGCTCTACGGTAACAGCCTGATAGTCATGGTTCAGCGCGGGCAGCTCCACATAGGTGGTATAATCGCAGCGGGAACAGGTGTCGTAGGCATCCCAGCCGATTCCCGTACAGGTGGGAGCTTGCGCATCGTGCTGCACCAGAGCATGGTTCAGCGCGGGCAGCTCTTTGCGGGTGGTATAGTCGCCGCGGGAGCAGGCTTCGTAAGCATCCCAGCCGATTTCCGTACAGGTAGGGGCTTTTGCTGCGTATTGCTTCAAATCATGATTCAGTGCGGGCAGCTCCTGATAGGTGGTATAATCGCAGCGGGAGCAGGTGTCGAAAGCATCCCAGCCGATTTCCGTACAGGTGGGGGCTTGCTCGTTGTGATGCACCCGATCATGGTTCTTTGGGTCTTTTTCGCCGTATTCCCCACCACACTCCACGCAGACCGCTTTGGCGC
>CABQHF010000141.1 GCA_902463905.1 uncultured Faecalibacterium sp.
CCTGCTGCTGATCACCAAGATCTGGGACGCCGTGAATGACCCCATCATCGGTGCCATCGTGGACTCCCGCAAGGCCACCAAGGGCGGCAAGTTCATCCCGTGGATCCGCGCCTTCTCCTTCCCCATGGCAGTGCTGTGCATACTGGGCTTTGTCAATGTGGGCAATATCAACTACGGCCTGCGTCTGGCCTATATGTTCGTCACCTACGTTCTGTACGAGGCACTGTACACCTGCGTCAACGTGCCCTTCGGTACCCTGTCCAGCGTGATGACCGATGATGTCAGCCAGCGCACCGCACTGTCCCGCTACCGCAGCCTTGGCGGCACCATCTTCATGACCGTCATGGTCATGATCGGCCCCCTGTTCCTGTATGTGGACAACAAGCCCGTGGCTGGCCGCTTCCTGATGCTGGCCTGCATCTGCGCTATGCTGGGTCTGCTGTGCCTGCAGATCACCTGCGTGTGGTGCAAGGAGCGCGTGGAAGTGCCCGAGCGTCCGCAGGGCGAAAAGCTGAACTACCTGCACGTGCTCAAGGAGATCTCTCACAATAAGGCTCTGCTGGGCGTTATGTTCTTCAGCCTGACCGGCATGATCGGTGCTTCCGTGGTCAACGGTCTGAACACCTACCTGTATAAGGACTTCTTCGGCAACGTTAAAATTCAGGCTGTCTCCGGTATGCTGAGCGTGCTGTACGCGGTGCTGTCCTTTGCCATCACCCAGCCTCTGGCCAACAAGTTCGGCAAGAAGGAGTGGTGCTGCATGGGCGCTGGCTTTGCCGCCATCGTGTTCGGCATCCTGTTCTTCTTCCCCGTCCACAACCCTGTGGCCTTCATCGTCATCAACGGTATCTGCTATCTGGGCGCTTCCGGTATGCAGGTGCTGATCTGGGCCATGGTCAACGACGCCATCGACTACCATGAGCTGCAGACCGGCGAGCGCAACGAGGGCATCGTCTACTCCACCTACTCCTTCTTCCGCAAGCTTGCAAGCGCCATTTCCGGCAGCCTGTCCAGCTTTGTGCTGGGTGCCATCGGCTACAACGTTACCGCAGGCGCTGTGCAGACCGCAGGCGTTGTGAACGCCATCTGGAAGAGCTACACCGGCGTCTACTTCCTGGGCTACGGCATTGCAGTTGCCATCCTGTTCTTCGTCTACCCCCTGACCAAGCAGAAGACTGCTGAGATGCTGACCGAGCTGAAGGCTCGCCGCGCCGCAAAGGAGAGCAAGTAAACCATGAAGATCTTACAGGTTCAGTTTAAAAACCGCAATGGCCACACCCTGCGCGGCATCGTGACCCTGCCCGACACCGAGGGCAAGGTACCCTTTGTGGTGCATCTGCACGGCTTTGCCGGCAGCTGCAGCGGCTACAAGTCCATGTACACCCACCTGTCCCGCGCTCTGGCAGCGCAGGGCATCGGCAGCGCCCGGTTCGATTTCTACGGCAACGGCGAGAGCGACGGCGAGTTCGAGGATATGAGCTTCGACGGCCTGCACACCGATGCACAGGATATCTTTGCATGGGCCGCTGAGCAGCCCTATGTGGACAGCGAAAAGCTGTTCCTCTCCGGCCAGAGCATGGGCGGCTACATTGCCGCCTCCTGCGCACCGGTCATCCAGCCCCACGGCCTGATTTTGCTGTGCCCGGGCGCCGGGATGTGGTTTGGCTGCGCACAGCGCGCCGACGGCGTTGTGCAGACCGGCAAGGACTACACCGACATGGAGGGTCTGTGCTACAAGATGGCCTTTAACTACGAGATGGCCAAGCACCCCGACCCCTTTACCGAGGCCAAGGGCTACAACGGCCCGGTGCTGCTGCTGCGCGCCGACGATGACCGTCTGGTGGACGAGGGCACCTGCAACCGTTACGCACAGGTGTACACCGCACCCGAGGTGGACACCATTGCAGGCGGCGGCCACAACTTTGCCACGCTGGCAGCCCGTGCCGCCGTGGAGGAAAAGACCGCAGCATTCATCAAAGCAAATCTGTAAAGCAAAGCGTATCTGCAAGGAGGCTTTTGTATGGAAAACGTAATTCTGCAGCCCATCGAGGTGGGCGGACAGACCTTTAAAAACCGCATCATGTTCCCCCCGCTGACCACCGGCTACGAGAAAAACGGCATGATCAGCGAGCAGGACATGGGCTTCTACACCCGTCTGGCAAAGGGCGGCGTGGGCTACATCGTTCTGGGCGATGTGGCACCCATCAACAGCTTTTCTCCCACCCCCAAGCTGTTTGACGACAGCCAGATCCCTGCCTTCAAGGCACTGGCCGACAGCGTACACGCCTACGGCACCAAGCTGGGCGTCCAGCTCTTCCACCCGGAGTACGATGTGGACGCCATCAACAGCCTGTTTATGCAGAAGAAGTTTGACGAGATGCGTCAGCGCCTGCATCACGACATGATGTTCTTTACCGATGAGGTCAGCGAGGAGATGCTGATGGCCATCATCGATAAGATGTGCGCCTGCGCAGTGCGTGCACAGAAGGCCGGTGTGGACGTCATCCAGATCCACGGCGACCGCCTGAACGGCTGCCTGTGCTCCACCCGCATGAACCACCGCACCGATAAGTTCGGCGGCAGTCTGGAGAACCGCGTCCGCTTTGCCCGCATGCTGACCCGCGCCATCCGCAAGGCTGTGCCGGATATGGTCATCGACTACAAGCTGTCCATCGTCACCCCGCAGCGCGGCAAGGGCGGCATTGACGAGGCCGACGCCGTGCAGTTTGCCCAGTGGCTGGTAGAGGACGGCGTGGATATGTTCCACGTTGCGCAGGCCAACCACACCGGCAACATGGCCGACACCATTCCTCCCATGGGCGTACAGCCCTACGGCTTCTTCGTCAAAATCGCCGGGGACATCAAAAAGGCCGTCAATGTGCCGGTCAGCGCCGTGGGTCGTATCGTGGATGCCGAAATGGCTGCGCGTGTCATCGAGAGCGGCATGGCCGACATGGTTGCCATGGGTCGCCCGCTGCTGGCAGACCCCGACTGGGGCACCAAGATCGCTGCCGGGAAGGCCTGCGATATCCGCCGCTGCATCAGCTGCAACAAGGGCTGCACCGATGCCATCCAGAACCGTCAGTTCCTCTCCTGCGTGCTGAACGCGGAGAACGGCTACGAGAACACCCGCAGCATCCAGCCCGCAGCGCAGAAAAAGAAGATCGCCGTCCTCGGCGGCGGCCCTGCCGGTCTGGAAGCCGCCCGTGTGGCAGCGCTGCGCGGCCATGACGTGACCCTGTTTGAAAAGACCACCACTCTGGGCGGCCAGCTGAACATTGCCTGCGTACCTCCCCGCAAGGAGGAGATGCGCCGCGCCGCACAGGACCTGATCCACGCGGTCTGCAACGCCGGTGTGCACCTGTGCATGGGTCAGACCCGCACCGCCGAGCAGCTGAAGGACGCCGGTTTCGAGGCCGTCATCAACGCTGTGGGCGCACACAGCGCCGCACCCCGCATCCCCGGCATCGACAGCGTGAACGTGGCCGATGCATGGAAGGTTCTGGCCGGTGAGCAGCAGGTGTACGGCACGGTTGCCGTCATCGGCGGCGGCATGGTGGGCTGCGAGACCGCAGAGTATCTGGCTGCCCGCGGCTGCAAGGTGTCCGTTATCGAGATGATGGACAAGATCGCCGCAGGCGAGAGCACCACCATTCTGCCCACCCTGCTGGAAAACTATAAGACCTACGGCGTGGAGCAGTACCCCAGCCACAAGGTCAAGGAGTTCCGCATGGACGCCGTCGTCTGCGAGAACAAGGACGGCGCAGAGGTGACCATCCCCTGCGATTACATCGTGCTGGCTATGGGCGCACGCTCCAACGAATTTGACGCTGCTGCGCTGGAAGCTGCCAGCATCCCGGTGTATTCCATTGGCGATGCCGCCGGCAAGGCTGCGGATATCTCCAACGCCATCCGCACCGGCTACGATACCGCCTGCCAGCTGTAAAACAAAAATATCGTTCTATTTGTGGGTCAGAAACGCCTGTGGGCGCTTCTGACCCACTTTTTTTACCCTCTCAGGCGCTCCCGCGCCAGCTCTCCCAAGGGGAGAGCGGACACGCCCGGAAACTTTACGGGTCAGCCGGGAACTGTACCGCCACCGCTTAAGCCTTCACCCACCGGGGGAAGGTGGCGCGTAGCGCCGGATGAGGGGCAGCACCAGCTCCCCCGAAGGGGTAGCCAAGGTTTAAAGCCCATTGCTAAAGTATTAGGCATCATGAGGAGACTTTCGGCAGTGCTCTTGGCTCTCCCTTTGAGGAAAGACTTCCACCCGCTCCGGGGGAAGATGTCGCGGAGCGCATTCAAAATCATCCCACATAAAAAGGCTGCTGCACAAAACCCTGTGCAGCAGCCTTAAATATTTTACGTTTACAACAGATCAGATGCTGAACTGCACGGCGCAGAAGGCGGCATAGATGCACAGCAGTGCAATGCCCTGCGGGCGGCTCAGCTTGCCCTTGATCAGAGCGGGCAGGGTGAGCAGCAGCATCACGGCAAACATGACCGGGATATCCATCACCAGCGAGGCGTTCATGCCTGCGATGGTGGAGTTCTGCGGGATGCTGAAGGGTGCCAGCGTGACAGACACGCCGCTGACCAGCACCAGATTGAACACGTTTGCACCGATGACGTTGCCCAGCGACAGCGCGCCGTGACCCTTGGCCAGCGAGGTGATGGCGGTGACCAGCTCCGGCAGCGAGGTGCCCAGTGCCACAAAGGTCAGCGCAATGACCGACTCCGGCACGCCCAGCGCCTGTGCGATGAGGGTGCCGTTGTCCACCAGCAGGTCAGCGCCCACAGCAATGAGCACTGCGCCGATGGCCAGCAGCCCCAACTCCTTGGCAAAGGAGCCTTCCTCAGCCTGCTCTTCCTCTTCCGGGGCGGGGGTATTTTTCATAGCCAGCACGTTGCACACGATGTAAGCCACGAACATGGCCAGCAGGATCAGGCCCACCGGGCGAGTGAAGGAGCCGGTGGTGTAGGCCACACCGGCATAGAAAGCGGCAGCCACAAAGAAGAAGGCCACCGGGGTGCGCAGGCTCTTGGGGTCAACCTTGCCCGGGCGCACCGCAATGGTGATGGCGGCGATCAGTGCAGCGTTGCAGATGACCGAGCCGATGGCGTTGCCGTAGGCGATCTCGCCGTGACCGGTGAGGGCAGAGGTGGTGGACACCATGACCTCCGGCAGGGTGGTACCGATGGACACCACCGTGGCACCGATGAGCAGCTCCGGCACATGGAAGCGGCGGGCGATGCCGGTGGCACCGTCCACAAACCAGTCGCCGCCCTTGATCAGGCACAGCAGACCCACGATAAATAACAGAACAGGGATCAGCATAATATCTCTCCTTTTTAATAATAGCGGCAGAGGCACAAAAAAAGACCTTTATCACATCCAGCCCAAAACGGGAAAATGTGATAAAAGTCTCAAGCATCCGGTACTGCATCGGGCATTTCTGCCGGGGGTGTCGCTGCAGCACAGCGCACCCGTTTTTCAACTAAAGTACGCCCCTTACTCCCTTTTATCCAGAGAATATTATACCTGTTTTCCAGCAAAAGCGCAAGGGAAAATA
>CABQHF010000142.1 GCA_902463905.1 uncultured Faecalibacterium sp.
GTGACCGCCTATGAGCACAAAGAGGTACCGAAGCAATGAGCATCAACGAGGTGCGCTATCTGCCGGAATGCGGCAGCACCAACGCCTATGTGAAAGAGCATTTTGAAGAATTCGGTCCGGTGGGGGCCGTGTATACCGAAAACCAGACCGCCGGGCGCGGTCGTCTGGGCCGCAGCTGGGTGAACGCCGAGGGCAAGGCCCTGTACTACACGGTGGCCATCCGGGAGCCGCTGGCCCAGCCCGCCACCCTGCCGCTGCTGGCCAGTCTGGCGGTGCGCCGCCAGCTGCAGCTGCGCTACGGCGTGGACTGCCAGATCAAGTGGCCCAACGACCTGCTGCTCAACGGCAAAAAGATCGTGGGCATCCTCTGCGAGGGCGTGAGCTACGGTTACCAGCAGCAGGGGCGGGGCATCCTGTGCGGCATCGGCATCAACCTTGCCCAGCCTCAGAGCTACTTTGACGCCGCCGGCCTGCCCAACGGCACCTCGCTGGAACTGCAGGGCGCCAAGGTGGATCTTGCCACCGACCCCGCCTGGCTGGCCGAGGGCCTGACCGACTTCGGCTTTGACCGCAACCTGTACACCTTTGCACGGGATGGCTTTGCGCCCTTCCGGGAGGAGTACAAGGCCGCCTGCATCAACCTGGGCCGCCGGGTCACCTTTGACCTGCCGGACGGCGGGCAGGGTGCCGGAGAGGCTGTGGACGTGGACGAAGAGGGCCGCCTTGTGGTGCGCACCGACAGCGGCGAAGTGCATGTGTTCACCGGGGAAGTCTCGGTGCACGGCATCTACGGTGCGGTATAATATGCAAAAAGAGCCGCTGTTGCACGGATAACGTACAACAGCGGCTCTTATCGTTCGGCTTATCTTCTCCGCTTCATCCTGCGCCGCCGATTCAGGTTGAGGGGACCGCCGCCGCACACCAGCGTGACAGCGCTCAGTGCCGCAAGGATCACCACCAGCGCTGCCAGCAGCAGCAGGGTGGAGCGGCTGTCGGTGCGGAAGTCGGAGACATATTCCTGATGAGTCACCAGATCCACCTGCCCCACCTCGTAACCGTCCAGATAGACGGTGGCGGTGCCCAGCTTCTGGCCGTTCTTCACGGTGGCAGACACGCTCTCCGGCAGGTCGAAGGAATAACTCACCTTGTCATCCGCGTGGCCGTAGCCGCTGACAGGAGCGGCGGCATACAGTTCCACTGCCGGTTCGGTGCGGCACTTGGTCAGATCCACGGTGGTCACCACGGTCTGGGTGTCCACCAGCGGCCGTTCTGCAAAGCTGGCAAAGGCCCAGTCGAACAGCTCGTCGCACTCGCTGTACAGGTGCTCCAGGTTATCGCTGCCCAAAATCACAAGGCCGTAGGTGTGGCCGTCCTGCTGGGCAAAGGCCACCGCACAGCGGCCTGCCAGAGTGGTAAAACCGCCCTTGACCCATTTGACAGATTCCTTATAATAGGCACTGGAAGCGTCCATCAGCGGGTTGGAACTGCTGATGATGCGTTCCTCCTTGTGGAGGTTGGTAGCAGGCAGGGTATAGGTGGCCGTCCCGACCACCTGCACGAACTTTTCATTGGCTGCGCAGGCCGCCGCGATCTTTGCCATGTCCTGCGCCGAGGCCACATTGCCGTAATCATACAGGCCGTGGGCACAGGTAAAGGTGGTGCTGGTGCAGCCCAGTTCCGCAGCGCGGGCGTTCATCTGCTGGATAAAGGCGTTCAGGCTGCCGCCCACATCCCAGGCGATGACACTGGCCGCATCGTTGGCGTTGGTGATGAGCATGGCGTTCAGCAGGTCGATGCGGCGCACCGTCTCGCCGATGCGCAGGCCCATGGTGGTGCCGTTGGCGTTCTGGATATCCTTGAATTCCTGGGTCAAGTCGGTGGGCACCGTGACGGTCCCTTCCAGATCCTTGCCGCTCTCCAGCAAAAGCAGAGCCGTCATCATCTTGGTCAGGCTGGCCATATAGCGGGGCTGGTCGGCATTCTGCGCCAGCAGCTCCTTGCCGGTGTCGGCGTTGAACAGGTACACGGCCTCGGTCTCGCTGGCCGTCTGGATGGGCATGGGGTAAACAGCCAGACCCTGCAGTGCCGCAGCCGCTGCGAATACCAGTGTGAGTACCAGTGCTGCCGCCCGGCGGAAGAATGTGTTGTGTCCCATGAGCGTACCCCCTTGACTTCCCGCTCCGGCACACCGCCGGAACGTGTTTTTTATCTTTCCTATAAAGAATACCATAAACGAACCAAAAGAGAAAGGTGGTTTTTCACAATGTTTCTGTCCTTCTGTGGAAAAAGTCCCCGTGACGAGGGTGCGGCCTTTGTGGCCCCCAACGCCACTGTGCAGGGTGATGTGATCCTGAAACCCGGCTCCACCGTGTGGTACGGTGCCGTGCTGCGGGGCGACGACGGCACTCTGACCATCGGCGAGAACAGCAACGTGCAGGACAATGCCGTGCTGCACTGCGACGCGGGCGGAGCCGTGACCCTGGGCCGCGATGTCACCGTGGGGCACAGTGCCCTCGTGCACGGCTGTACCGTGGGCGACGGCAGCCTCATCGGGATGCACGCCACCCTGCTGAACCACTGCGTGGTGGGCAAAAACTGCATCATCGGAGCCGGGGCACTGGTGCCGGAAGGCATGGTCATCCCGGACGGCTCGGTGGCCGTGGGCGTACCGGCAAAGATCATCAAACCGGTGACCGAGGCACAGATCGCCGCAAACCTCCACAATGCCGCCCACTATGTGAAGCACGGCAAAGTACACACTGCCGAGCTGAAAAAGCAGGCGTAACCCCGTAATTTTTTGCAGAACACGGTTTCATGAAAAAATTTCGCTTTTCCTGAAAGATTTTCACAAAAAGATAATGACTTTTTTCGAAAAATCGGGTATACTATGGCTTGTAAGGGCAGCGGGGCCGCAACCGCTCCTTTACACATGATTCCTCCTCACACCAAAGCAATACCCCAAACAGAGAACCCCTCCGGTGTACCGCAAGCGCCGGAGGGGTTCTCTGTTTGTTTTTGTCTTTTTATGCACGCGCCAGCCTTGCGGCAAACACGGTGAGCACGATCTTGGGGTTCACCTGGGCACCCAGCCGCTGGATGGCGGCTTCGGCCAGACGCAGGGTACGCTGGGCCTGCTGCCCCTGCACCGGGGCGTGCGGGCTGGCCCGCAGACCGGCGGCTGCCACCGCCCGGAGATCCCGCAGCAGGGCTGCTGCACCGGCCTTATCTTTTTCATAGGGTGCCAGCAGCACCGCAGCGGTGTAGCTGTCGCCCGCCTGCGCGGCCCGCGCCAGTTCCAGCGCCTTGTCCACCTGCTCGGTGCGAGCCTTGTCGCGGGCCGCCGTGAGCACCGTGCCAATGTGGCCGTCGAACAGTTCACTGTAGAGTGCCGCCGTCTTTTTGTCCACCCCATGGGCGGTGCAGTAGCGGGCACAGTCCGCCGGGGACACCGGCGCGATGGCAAAGCTGACGCAGCGGCTGCGGATGGTGGGCAGCACCCCGGCCAGCGAATCGGCCGTGAGCAGGAAGAGCACGCCCTCCGGCGGCTCCTCCATGACCTTCAGCAGAGCGTTGGCGGATTCCTCGTTCATGCGCTCCACATGATACAGCAGCACCGCGCGGCCCTCGGCCGACAGGCTGGTGTTGAAGATCTCGCTGCGCATGGCGGTGACCTGGCTGACCAGATACCGGCCGCCAGCCCCCATGCCCTCCACCGAGATGGCTTCGCGCACGATGCCGGTCTCGATCTGGCCGCTGTCGCGTTTGCCGGCCTTGCCCACAGCGCGGCAGCATTCGCCCCGCAGCAGGGCCTCGGCAGGGGCACCACCGGCCGGGTAGAGATAATCTGCGGCAATGCAGCGGGCCGCAAACCCGGCCCCCAGCCCCTCTTCGCCCACCAGCAATACGCTGTGGGTCAAGCGGCGGGACGCCAGCATCTGGTGCACGCTGGTTTTCAGTTCTGCGTTGCCTTCCATGCGGTCCAGCATCATGGTGGATATGCTCCTTTTGCTTTATGCTTCACCTGCCATCGGCAGGCCGGTTCCGAGTGACAGAAGATTACCGCCGGTTCTTGCGCTTCCACTGCTCGCGGCGGATCCAGGCCCGCACACTGCGGTAGGCCATGGGGCCAAAGAATGCCCAGACGTTCAGCATACTGAGCAGGTAGCTCAGCTTGCCGGCCAGCGGCGCGGACAGGAAGCTGAACACCCACAGGGCCGCCGCAAAGAAGCCGAAATACTTCACCCGGATGGGGATCACGAAGAACAGCAGCAGCTGTACCTCCGGGTACAGCATGGCAAAGGCCAGCAGCAGCGAAAGGGACAGACAGTAAGTGCTGGCCGTCACGCCGGTAAGCAGGCAGGCCAGCACAGTGCCCACCATGCCCAGCAGGAAATAGAGGGTATAGCGGAAATCGCCCCACTCCTTTTCCAGCGCCGTGCCCACGAACCAGGTAAAGTAGATGCCCAGCACCACGCTGAGGATGCTGCCGCCGGAGAAGGGGATGAACACAAAGGTGATCGCCCGCCAGATCTGCCCCTGCAGCAGGAAAAACCGGTTCAGACCCACCCAGGCGGTGATGGTGCGGTCGATAAACAGCTCAATGGCAAAGACAAGGATCTGCCCCGCCACCAGAATGTTGGTCAGGTTTGGAATGCCGAAGCGCCCATATTTGCGCTCCAACTTGTTCAGCCAATTGTTCATGCATCATGCCTCCAGAAGTTGATGTTTCACGCTTGTCTGAGGTTATTGTACCATGATTGGACAGGGCATTCAAGAAAAAACAGGCACTCCGGCGCGGTGTGCACACCGGCGGGGAAAAACTCAGGCCGTTACAGCAAAATGCAGCCGCACTCCGGCCTATTTCACAACAAAAAAGGGTGGTCTTTTTCCATTCCGGAGAGAATTTTTCACTTTTTCCACCGAGTTTTCCACTGATTTTGTGAAAAAAAGGCCCAGTTTCCCACGAGGTTTTCCACTTTTTCCACCGGGTTTTCCACATGGAAATCTGGTTCTGCTTATACAAGCCGTAATGCAGCCCGGCGATTCATGCCAGTTTCTGGGAAGAAAAGTGGGCACTTTGCCTTTTATATAAAAGAAAGTCGAAGGATTTTCTTTTCTTTTTACAGTTCGTTCCGGCTGACGATTCGGTCCCTCTCCAGATTGGAAAAAAGAAGTCCTGAGTTTTCCACAGAACGGGAACGCCGCTTTTTCGTGTGGAAAAAGCGGGGAAAACTGCGGTTTTCCACCGTCTGCCGCCGTTCTCCGGCAGAGAGTGCTCCACCTGCCGTTTTTGCTCCGGAATGCGTCCGGAATCGCGCGATTGCTTGTGTTCCGTCCCGCTCTGTGCCCAGTAAAAAAACTCCCTCCGTCACGGTTCACGCCATGACGGAGAGAGTTTTCCTGTTTTACATCATATTGCGGAACACCAGCTGTGCGATCTGGAAGTACAGGATCAAACTGCAGGCATCCACGATGGTGGTGATGAAGGGCGTTGCCATGATGGCCGGGTCAGCACCCAGCTTCTTGGCGGCCAGCGGCAGCAT
>CABQHF010000143.1 GCA_902463905.1 uncultured Faecalibacterium sp.
GTGTTCCAGTATCCGGAATACCAGCTCTTTGCGGAGACCTGTTATAAAGATATCGCCTTCGGCCCTAAGAACATGGGGCTGGATGACGCCGAGATCGACCGCCGCGTCCATGAGGCGGCGGAGTTCGTCGGCTTGGACGAAGCGCTGCTGGAGCGCAGCCCCTTTGAGCTGTCCGGCGGCCAGAAGCGCCGCGTCGCCGTGGCGGGCGTCATGGCGATGAAGCCACGCATCCTTGTGCTGGACGAGCCCGCTGCCGGCCTCGACCCCGAAGGCCGGGATGAAATTTTGTCCGAAGTGAAGGACTACCACAAAAAGACCGGCACCACCGTGCTGCTGGTCTCGCACAGCATGGAGGACATTGCCAAGTACGCCAACCGGGTGCTGGTCATGTCCAATAAGAAGATCGCGATGTACGACACCGTGGAGAACGTCTTTGCCCGTGCTCCGGAGCTGCTGGAGCTGGGCCTGAGCGTGCCGCAGGTGACGAAAATTTTCCTCAAGCTGCGGGAGATGGGCGTGGACGTCCCGGCGGACGTGTACACCGTGCCCTACGCCGTCAAGATGATCTTGGAGGCCAAGAAGCGGCGGGACGCGGGCGAGAGCCTCATCCTGCCCCGTAAAGAGGGCGTGAAAGGGGGCGTGTCCGAATGCTGAGAGATATCACCATCGGCCAGCACTTTCCGGGCAGCAGCCTTGTGCACCGGTTTGACCCCCGGCTCAAGCTGGTTTTGACCATTGTTTATATCATCCTGCTCTTCGCGGCGTCCAACCCCTTGGGCCTGACGCTGTCCATCCTCTTCCTCGCGGCGATGTACGCCGTGGCGAAGATCCCCTTCAAGATGATCCTGAAGAGCCTGAAGCCCATTCTGCCCATCATCATTTTTACAGCGGTGCTCAACCTCTTCTTCGTCTCCGGCGAAGGGGAGCCGCTGGTGCATTTCTGGGTCCTGAACATCTACGCCGAGGGCGTGCGCTACGCCGTGCTGATGGCGGTGCGCGTCATGGCACTGATCGCGGGCACCAGTCTGCTGACCTACACCACCAGCCCCATTGTGCTGACCGATGCCATCGAGCAGCTGCTCAAGCCCTTGGGCAAGCTCCACTTCCCGGTGCATGAGCTGGCCATGATGATGAGCATCGCCCTGCGGTTCATCCCGACCCTGATCGAGGAGACCGACAAGATCATGAACGCCCAGAAGGCCCGCGGTGCCCAGCTGGACACCGGCAAGATGCTGGACCGGGTCAAGGCGCTGGTGCCGGTGCTCATCCCGCTGTTCATCTCGGCCTTCCGCCGTGCCGACGAGCTGGCCATGGCCATGGAGTGCCGCTGCTACCGCGGCGGCGACGGCCGCACCCGGCTCAAGGTGCTGCGCTGCACGAAGCAGGACTACATCGACCTGGCGTTCTGCATCGTCTGCTTTGCGGTGATCCTGTCGTCCCGGTGGGTGTTCCCGAATTTTTAAGGGAAACGTCCGCGCCCTCTCCGTCATTGCTTCGCAATGCCACCTCTCCCAAGGGGAGAGGCAAGAACGTGTAGGTCAGGCCCTTGGCTCTCCCTTTGGGAGAGCTGTCACCGAAGGTGACTGAGAGGGCGAGCCTGTGAATGACAAAAGAGTGCTTTTATGAACTTTTTACTTACCCTTGCCTATGATGGCACGAATTACTGCGGGTTTCAGGTGCAGCCCAACGGGCGCAGCGTAGCGGCCGTGTTTCAGGATGCGCTGGAAGCCGTGCTGGGTACCCGGCCGGACATCAAGGGCTGCAGCCGCACGGATGCCGGGGTGCACGCGCTGGGCTTTCGGCTCAACTTCCACGCCGACACCCGCATCCCGCCGGAAAAGCTGCCGCTGGCGCTGAACCAGCACCTGCCGCCGGACATCCGGGTGCTGGCGGCGCGGGTGGTGCCGGAGGACTTCCATGCCCGGTACGCGGCCCACACCAAGACCTATCTGTACCGCATCCACAACCACCCCATCGACTCGCCCTTTGACGCGGCCTACTACACCCGGATGCCGAAGCATCTGGACGAAGTGCGGATGCAGGCGGCGGCGCAGCAGTTCGTGGGCACCCACGATTTTCTGGCCCTGTGTGCGGCGGGGTCATCCGCCGCAGCCCATGGCGACACGGTGCGCACCATCACCGACTGCCATGTCACCCGGCGGGGCGACGAGATCGACATTGAGATGACGGCGGACGGCTACCTGTACAACATGGTGCGCATTCTGGCGGGAACCTTGTGTGAAGTGGGCGCGGGCAGGATGCAGCCGGAAGAGATCCCGGGCATCCTGGCCGGCTGCGACCGCAGTCAGGCGGGGCCGACCCTGCCGGCAAAGGGGCTGTTCCTGAAATGTGTGGAATACCCGGATATGAAGGAGAACCATTCATGAGAAAGATTCATCGCGGCAGTTCCCCGGCAGAGGGCGAGCCGCTCTCGGCCGGACGGGTCGAGTATCTGGAAGCAGCGCGTCAGCGGGCACGCAGCCGTCGGCTGCGCCGCGGGGCCATCATCGTGGCGGTGCTCACGGTGCTGGTCCTGTTTGCCACCGGCGCGGTGGGCACCTCCATTGCCCGTGCCAAGGATCTGGTGGACAGTGTGCACATCACCCTGACCCCGAACACAGGCTGGCCGCAGCAGACCGGCATCACCGAGCCGACGGCGGTGGCAAAACTGTCCGGCGGCTTTGCGGAGATGGACACGGACACCTGTGTGGTGTACAGCTTCGGCGGTGCAAAGCTCAACAGCGTCCAGAGCGGCTATGCCCGCCCGGCGCTGGCAGCCGGGAAAAGCCGCTTTGTGCTGTACAACCGCTCCGGCAATGAGCTGCGGGTGGAGAGCCGCACCCAGAACCTGTATACCAAAACGCTGGACAGCAGCATCTACCTGTGCGCCGTGGCGGATGCCGGGCAGGTGGCCGTAGCCACCGACGACACCGACAGCGTGGCAAAGCTGACCGTGTACTCGTCCGCCATGGAACAGGTACTGAGCTGGAACCTGACCAGCGCCGAGGGCACCCCGCTGCGCATGGCCTTTTCACCGGACAGCCGCCGCATTGCGGTGGCGGCGGTGACTGCGAACGGCGGTCAGCTGACCACGAACCTCTATGTGTTGGCCCTTGCGCAGGGCGACCCGGTACAGCTGGGCACCGCCACCAGCGTGCCCCAGTGGCTGGGCTGGCTGAGCGGGGACAGCGTGCTGGCCCTTTATGAGGACCGGGCGGTGCTGTACGGTGCCAACGGCGGCGAGAAGGCCAGCTATGACTTCGGCGGCAGTACCCTTGTGGATGTGGACACCGAAAACGGCGGCGTGGCCCTGCTGCTGAGCGGCGGCCAGACCTGCACCGCCGTGCTGCTGGACAACAGCCTGAACGTGCAGTACAGCGGCAATGTGCCGGCGGCCAGCCACATCCTCCGCGCAGCCGATGGCTTCTATTTGCTCACCGACAGCACGGTGGAATGCTTCAACAAGGCGGGGGAGTTCCAGTGGACCCAGCCGATGGATGCAAAGCCCCAGGCGGGTGTGCTCAATGGTCGGCAGCTGCTGGTGTTCAGCGGCAACACGGTGCAGCAGGTCAACGAGCCGGAACCGGAAAGCTCCAGTGCATCCTGATGTGTGCCTTTATCGCAAAGGCAGGGGCCGAGTGCTAAAAAATAACAGGGAAAATAAGGTATGTTCAAGAATCCGTCATTTCTTTTTGATATCCTATGTACGGTGGTATGGATCGTCCTGACGGTGCGGTATGCACGCAAGGGCTTTCTGGCCTCCATGGTCCAGCTGCTGGGCAACGGGCTCAGCCTGTTGGGGGCCCATCGGCTTTCGTCCGCCTGTGCGGGCTGGGTATTCGAGCACCTGCTGGCCGGTGGTTTCCGCACCCAGATCGCGGCCAGCCTGGCTGCAGGCGGTGTGGTGGATCTGACCGGCATCGCCGACAAGTACGCGGGCTTTCTGCCCCAGAGCTTCCGGGCCTCCATTGTGGCGGCCTGCGAGCGCTCCATCGGGGCGGTGCTGGCCGACAACGCCGTGGTACTGGCCGATACCATCGTGGAAAAAGTGCTGCAGCCGCTGCTCACCCCGGTGATCATGCTGGTGCTGTTCTTTGTGTTCTACGCGCTGCTGCGGCTGCTGGTGAGCATGCTGGTCACGGTGCTGGGCCTTGTGAACAAGCTGCCGGTGATCGGCACGGTGAACAAAGGCCTGGGCTGGCTGGTAGGCGGCGGCACCGCACTGATGGACCTCTATCTGGTGCTGTGTGTCGTGTGGGGCCTTGTGGTCATCACCGGCGGCAGCCTGAGTGTGCTGAACGACTCCGTGATGAGCGGCAGTCTTTACTATAAATTGTTTAATCTGTTCAACCCGTTCCTGTAACACGGAGCAGGGGCACAGCAAGGAGGAACTATGGTCTGTATTCGATGCCAGAAACGTCCGGCCATCATCTTCATCCAGCGGATGGTGGATGGCCAGATGAAGCAGGAGGGCTATTGCCTGCATTGTGCACGGGAGCTGCACATCAAACCGGTGGACGATTTGATGAAGCAGTTCGGCATGTCGGATCAGGATCTTGACAACATGGAAAACCGGATGGAGAGCATGATGGAGGAGCTGGGCGACTCCAACCCCCTCTCCATGATGATGAACATGACCCAGGGCGGCGAGGATGCTCCCGACGAGGACGAAGATCTGATCCCCGGCAGCAATGCCACCTTCCCGCTGGGCTTTACCAGCAGTGAAAAGCAGGACGGCGATAAGAAGGGCGCTGACCGCAAGAACGGCAAAAAGCCCCCCAAGCGCAAGTTCCTGGATACCTATTGCGAGAACCTGACCCGCAAGGCGCGGGAGGGCAAACTGGATGATATCATCGGCCGCGACCGCGAGATCTACCGCACCATCCAGATTTTGAGCCGCCGCCAGAAGAACAACCCCTGCCTCATCGGCGAAGCCGGTGTGGGCAAGACGGCCATTGCCGAGGGCATCGCCGAGCGCATTGCCAAGGGCGATGTGCCCATCGGCCTGCAGGACAAGGAGATCTATCTGCTGGACCTCACCAGTCTGGTGGCGGGCACCCAGTTCCGCGGCCAGTTCGAGCAGCGGGTCAAGGGCCTGCTGGGCGAGGTGAAGGCCGCCGGCAACGTGATCCTGTTCATCGACGAGATCCACACCATCACCTCTGCCGGTGAGAGCGAGGGTGCCATGAACGCGGGCAACATCCTCAAGCCCGCACTTTCCCGCGGGGAGATCCAGGTGATCGGTGCCACCACCTTTACCGAGTACCGCAAGTACATTGAGAAGGATCAGGCACTGGAGCGCCGCTTCCAGCCCGTGCGCGTGGAGGAGCCCAGCGTGGCCGACACCTTGGCCGTGATGAACGGCATCAAGCACTACTATGAGCAGCACCACCATGTGCAGGTGCCTGCCGACGTGCTGAGCGCCACTGTCACCCTGAGCGAGCGGTATATCACCGACCGCTATCTGCCCGACAAGGCCATCGACCTGCTGGACGAGGCCTGCGCCTGCTGCAATCTGGCCCACC
>CABQHF010000144.1 GCA_902463905.1 uncultured Faecalibacterium sp.
TCCGTCAGCACGATGGGGCTGGTGGTGTAGGTGAGCAGGCTGGTGCCCGCGATCAGTGCCATGACACGCACGGCCATGAGCACCGCGTAGCGCACGCCCTCGGCGTAAATGGTCAGAAAGCCCAGCTTTACCAGCGGGTCGCCCTCGCCCGACACAAAGAACAGGTTGAGCACCGCCGTGAACACCACGATGGGCAGAATGGGCTTCAGGCTCTTGAGGATCATCTTGAAGGGGATCTGCGCCACCTTGTACATCAGCGCAAGGAACAGGATGGAAAGGGTCAGCCCCAGCGGGTTGGATGCCGCAAACAGCAGCACGATGTAAACGATGGTCAGCACCAGCTTCATGCGCGGGTCGAACCGGTGCACAAGGCTCGTGCCCGGGAAGTGCTGGCCGATGGTGATATCTCTCAGCATTTGTCAGCGCCCCCTTCCTGCTTGTCTGCGCGGGGCAGCACAAGGCTCTCGCCAGCATCCCGGCGGCGCTTGGCCTCCAGGATCATCTTGACCGCATAGGGGATGGTGTACACATCAGCAGGCACATCCACGCCCATTTCCCGCAGCTTGAGGAAGATCTTGGTCACCTGCGGCACGCTCAGGCCCAGCCCCAGCAGCTCCGGAGCCCGGGCAAAGACCTTTTCCACCGTGTCGTACATGGCGATCTTTTTGTTGCTCATCACCAGCACGCGATTGGCGTACTTGGCAATGTCCTCCATGCTGTGGGACACCAGCAGCACGGTGGTGCCGGTCTTTTTGTGGTACTCCTTTACCTCCGACAGGATGTCGTCCCGGCCCTCCGGGTCCAGACCGGCGGCGGGCTCGTCCAGCACCAGGATGCGGGGCCGCATGGCCATGACGCCTGCCACCGCCACCCGGCGCTTCTGGCCGCCGGACAACTCAAAGGGGCTGCGCTCCAGCAATGCCGGGTCCAGACCCACAAAGTCTGCGGCCTCGTGCACGCGGCGGTCGATCTCCGCCTCGTCCAGACCCATGTTCTTCGGGCCAAAGGCGATGTCCTTATAGCAGGTCTCCTCAAACAGCTGGTATTCCGGGTACTGGAATACCAGACCGGTGAGGAAGCGGAAGTCCCGGATCTTTTCCGGGTCGGCCCACAGGTCGTGGCCGTCGATGTAGATCTTACCGCTGGTGGGCTTGTTCAGGCCGTTCATGTGGGTGATGAGAGTGCTCTTGCCGGAGCCGGTAGCCCCGATGATGCCCACAAAGTCGCCCTCTTCCACGGCAAAGCTCACGTCATCCAGCGCGGTAACCGCATTGGGCATGCCGGGGTTGTAGACGTAGCTCAGATGTTCTACTTTGATGATATCTGCCATTTCGTCTGTCCCCCTTTACTGCAGCAGCTCATACAGCGCCTGTGCGCACTCGCCGGTGTCGATGATGCCCTCCGGCATCGGGATGCCGGCCTTCACCAGCTCGTCCCGCAGCTCTGCGGCCTGCGGCACATCCAGATGCAGCGCGCGCACCTTCTCGGTCTGGCTGAACACCTCTTTCGGGGTGCCCTCCATCACCACATGGCCCTTGCTCATCACCAGCACACGGTCGGCCTGGGCGGCCTCTTCCATGTAGTGGGTGATGGACACCACGGTGATGCCCATGTTCTTGTTCAGGTGGTGGATGGTCTGCATCACCTGCTCCCGGCCCCGGGGGTCCAGCATGGCGGTGGCTTCATCCAAAATCAGACAGTCCGGCCGCATGGCCACCACGCCTGCAATGGCAACGCGCTGCTTCTGGCCGCCGGACAGGTTGTGGGGTGCCCGCTCCCGGAACTCGTAGATGCCGGCCATCTTCATGGACTCATCCACCCGGCGGCGCATCTCTTCCGGCGGCACACCCAGGTTCTCCAGCGCAAAGGCCACATCCTCTTCCACCACGGTGGCCACGATCTGGTTGTCCGGGTTCTGGAACACCATGCCCACGGTCTGGCGGATGTCGTAGAGCTTGCTGTCGTCGCTGGTGTCCATGCCTTCCACATAGACCTTGCCGCTTTCCGGCAGCAAGATGGCGTTGAAGTGCTTGGCCAGCGTGGATTTGCCGCAGCCGTTGGCACCCAGCACGGCCACGAACTCGCCGCGCTTCACGCTTGTCGATACGCCGTCCAGCGCATAAACGGGCTGTTCACTGTCATAGCGGAACTTTAAGTTTTCTGCTGTTAAAATCGTTTCACTCATTTGTTTTCTCTTTCTGGTGGTGCGCCCCTCCGAAAGGGGCTGTACCCCATTCTGTTGAAATTGATCGCTTGTTTATTTTCAGCGGCCTCGCCCTCTCAGGTGCTGACGCACCAGCTCTCCCAAGGGGAGAGCCCTTGGCAAAACCGGAAAGCTGCCCTTCTCGCCAGAGGCTCTCCCTTTGGGAGAGCTGGCAGACCCGAAGGGTTTGACTGAGAGGGCGAGGTCGTTTTCTCTTATTCTTCCCAGATGGCCGTGGCACCGCAGGGCACCACGCCGCCGGTGGCGGACACCGGCAGACCGATCTCGTCGCAGCTGGTCTTGCCGCCAAAGCGGGGCACCAGGGTGGTCTTGAGCATATATTCCATGACCGCCGGAGACAGGCCGGTGGTGTAGCTGTTGACCGCAAAGAAGAGGGGCTTGTCGCTCAGCACCTCTTCGCACTGGCTGATGAGGTCGTAGATGCAGTCCTCCAGCTTCCAGATCTCGCCGCCGGGGCCGCGGCCGTAGCTGGGCGGGTCCATGATGATGCCGTCATAGGTGTTGCCGCGGCGCTTTTCCCGCGCCACGAACTTGGCACAGTCGTCCACCAGCCAACGGATGGGCCGGTCGGCCATGCCGCTGGCCACAGCGTTGTCCTTGCCCCAGGCCACGATGCCCTTGGAGGCGTCCACATGGCAGACGGTGGCCCCGGCAGCGGCACAGGCCAGCGTGGCACCGCCGGTGTAGCCGAACAGGTTCAGCACCTTCACCGGGCGACCGGCGGCGCGGATCTTCTGCTGGTACCAGGCCCAGTTGACGGCCTGCTCCGGGAACACGCCGGTGTGCTTGAAGCCGGTGGGGCTGACGATGAGGGTGAGCTTATCCTCGCCCTCACCGCAGCTGATCTTCCACCTTTCGGGCAGGCGGCGCTTGTACTCCCACTCGCCGCCGCCCTGATTGGAGCGGTGGTATACGGCATCCGCCTTGGCCCACAGCGGGCTTTGCTTCGGTGTTTTCCACACCACCTGCGGGTCCGGCCGGATGAGGATCGTCTCACCCCAGCGCTCCAGACGGTTGCCGTCGGTGGCATCCAGCAGTTCGTAGTCTTTCCAGGTATCTGCAGGGCGCATAGCGTTCTCCTTTTACTGCTTCAGAATTCGTTTGTTGATTTTTTCCACGATGCGGTCGGCGCAGCGATGGATGGCCTCCAGATCCTGGCCCTCCACCATCACGCGGAGCTTGGGCTCGGTGCCGGACACGCGCACCAGCACGCGGCCCATGCCCATCAGCTTCTGCTGCTCGTTCTCAATGAAACCGGCCAGCACTTCGTCCTCTTTGTAGGCTTTTTTCTGGGCGGCGTTGGCGGTCACATTCACCAGCACCTGCGGGTACTGGGCGTAGATGCCGTTCAGCTCGCTCATCTTCTTGCCGCTCTCGGCCAGCAGCTTGAGCAGCTTGCCGGCGGTCAGCTCTCCGTCACCGGTGGTGGCATGGTGCAGCAGGATCACATGGCCGCTCTGCTCACCGCCGATGGCGTAGCCGTTCTCGCGCATGTTCTCCAGCACATAGCGGTCGCCCACAGCGGTCTTTTCGGTGTGGATGCCCTGGCTCTCCATGTACTTGATGAAGCCCAGGTTGGACATCACGGTCACAACGGCCGTGTCGCCGTCCAGACGGTCCTTCTCCTTCATGGTCATGGCCAGCAGGGCAATGATCTTGTCGCCGTCCATCTCGCGGCCCTTCTCGTCGCAGGCAAGGCAGCGGTCGGCATCGCCGTCAAAGGCGATGCCGCAGTCAAAACCGCCGGCCACCACGGCCTTTTCCAGATTGTCCAGATGCGTGCTGCCCACACCCTTGTTGATGTTCTCGCCGTCCGGGCTGATGCCCAGGAAGGTGCACTTGGCGCCCAGCCGGGGGAACAGCTTCTGTGCCACCACGGCGGAAGCGCCGTTGGCGCAGTCGATGCAGACGTTCAGGCCGGACAGGTCGCCGTGGATGGACTCGTACAGGTGGTCCACATAGTCCTGCAGGCCGTCATCGCGGCGGTACACACGGCCCACATCGTCGCCGGTCATCAGCTGGATGCCCGCACAGTCGTTGTCGATGTAAGTCTCGATCTGGTTTTCCACCTCATCCGGCAGCTTGTAGCCGCTGCCCGCAAAGATCTTGATGCCGTTGAACTCCATCGGGTTGTGGGAGGCCGAAATGACCACACCGGCGTCTGCGTTGTACTTGCGCACCAGATAGGCCACGGCGGGGGTGGGCAGCACGCCCAGACTCTCCACGTCCGCACCCACGCTGCACAGACCGGCGGTCAGGGCAGCTTCCAGCATGTCGCCGGACTGGCGGGTGTCCTTGCCGATCAGGATGCGGGGGCGGTGGCCGGTGCTGCCGGTGAGCACCGCTGCCGCGCCGCGGCCGATCTTCATTGCCAGTTCACAGGTCAGGTCTGCACCGGCCACGCCGCGCACACCGTCGGTCCCAAAATACTTACCCATAAAAATACCTCACTTTCGATAAAAGCAATCCCCTTCAGGCAGCGCCCCTCAGCATTGCCTGCCCCTCCGGGGAACTTATCACAGCACGGTGCCCGGAGCCGGGCACCTGCGTATGGTTGGATCAGAACAGGCTCTGCTGGCCGTTGTCCTCCGGTGCCCCGGACTCCGGGGCTTTCATGCCCAGATGCTCGTAGGCCAGGCGGGTCACGCACCGGCCCCGGGGCGTCCGGGTCAGAAAGCCCATCTGCATCAGATACGGCTCACACAGGTCCTCCAGCGTCACGGCTTCTTCGCCCAGAGCCGCCGCCAGCGTCTCCAGACCCACCGGGCCGCCGTTGTACATCTCGATGATGGCACGCAGCACGCTGCGGTCCAGCTCATCCAGACCCAAAGCGTCCACGTCCATGCGCTTGAGACCCATCAGAGCCACATCCCGGTCAATGACGCCGTCCCCCAGCACCGTGGCAAAGTCACGGATGCGCTTCAAAAAGCGGTTGGCCACACGGGGCGTGCCCCGGCTGCACTTGGCCAGCTCGTAGGCACCCTCCGGCGTGATGGGCTGGTCCAGGATGCCCGCCGACCGCATGATGATGCGGGCCAGCTCGTCCGGGCCGTACAGCTCCAGCTTGAGCAGCACGCCGAAGCGGTCTCGCAGCGGGCCGGTGATCTGGCCCGCGCGGGTGGTAGCACCCACCAGCGTGAAGCGCGGCAGATTGATGCGGATGCTCTGGGCACTGGGGCCCTTGCCGATCATGATATCCAGCGCGTAGTCCTCCAGCGCCGGGTACA
>CABQHF010000145.1 GCA_902463905.1 uncultured Faecalibacterium sp.
GCCACTCCACCATCGAGCCCATGGTGTCCAAGCAGTGGTTCGTCAAGATGGAGCCGCTGGCAAAGCCCGCCATCGAGAGCGTGGAGAAGGGCGAGATCAAGTTCGTGCCCGAGCGCTTCACCAAGAACTATATGAACTGGATGAAGGGCACCCGCGACTGGTGCATCAGCCGTCAGCTGTGGTGGGGCCATCAGATCCCGGCCTGGTACTGCGATGACTGCGGCGAGACCGTCGTGGCCAAGACCGCACCCTGCACCTGCCCCAAGTGCGGCGGCAGCAAGCTCACCCAGGACCCCGACACGCTGGACACCTGGTTCAGCTCGGCCCTGTGGCCCTTCAGCACCCTGGGCTGGCCCAACGAGGACAGCGAGGACCTGAAGTATTTCTACCCCACCAACACCCTCGTCACCGGCTACGATATCATCGGCTTCTGGGTCAGCCGCATGATCTTCTCCGGTCTTGCTTACACTGGCAAGGCACCCTTCAGCACCGTGTGCATCCACGGCATCGTCCGTGACAGCCAGGGCCGCAAGATGTCCAAGAGTCTGGGCAACGGCATCGATCCGCTGGAGGTCATTGCTCAGTACGGTGCCGACGCGCTGCGCTTCATGCTGGTGGACGGCTCCACGCCGGGCAACGACATGCGCTATATCGAGAAGAAGGTGGAGGCTGCCCGCAACTTTGCCAATAAGCTGTGGAACGCCACCCGCTTTGTGCTGATGAACCTGCCCGAGGACTTTGAGCCGGGCCTGCCCAGCGAGGACAAGCTGGACATGAGCGACAAGTGGGTGCTGACCAAGCTGAATCAGGTGGCCGGTGCCATGACCGACAACCTCGACCACTACGAGATGGGTCTGGCCGCTGCCAAGATCAACAGCTTCATCTGGGATGTCTACTGCGACTGGTTCATCGAGATCGCAAAGCCCCGCCTGAACTCCGGCGACGCCGAGCAGGCCGACACCGCCCGCCGTGTGCTGGTGTATGTGCTGGACAAGGCCCTCAAGCTGCTGCATCCCTTCATGCCCTTCATCACCGAGGAGCTGTATCAGGCCCTGCCCGGCTCCGGCGAGAGCATCATGATCCAGAGCTGGCCCACCTTCGACGAGGCCCACAACTGGGCAGCCGAGGAGGAAGCCTTTGAAAAGGTGATGGACTACATCAAGGCCGTGCGTACCATGCGCACCGAGATGAATGTCCACCCGGCCAAAAAGACCAGCATGATCATCGAGACCGCCGACGCTGCCCCGTTCCGGAACGCACAGGTCTATCTGGCCAAGTTTGCCTTTGCCACCGATGTGACCTTTACCGAGAAGTACGAGGGCAGCACCGACGGCATGGTGCAGGTGTCCACCCACGCCGCCCGCGGCTTCATCCCCATGATGGAGCTGATCGACCGCGACAAGGAGCTGGCCCGCCTGAACAAGGAAAAGGCCAAGGCCGAGAAGGAACTGGCCATGTTCGGCAACCAGCTGAACAACCCCAAGTTCGTGGAGCGTGCCCCGGCGGCTCTGGTGGAGGATATCCGCGCCAAGTACGCCAAGAGCCAGGACAAGCTGGCCAACATCGAGCAGAGCATCCAGGCTCTGGGTTAATGCTGTGAGCAATTTGATCAAAAAGGAACAGCACCCGTCTCCGTGGCTGATCGCCGGGCGGGTGGTGTTTACGCTGGCCCTCATCGGCTGCATTGCGTTCATCTTTTCCAATTCCATGAAGATCGCATCCGTTTCCAGCGTTTCCAGCGGCCGGGTGCTGCAGCTGCTGCAGGCGGTGCTGCGCCGTCTGGGCCACCCGGCCCTTGCCCAGCGCCTTACCATGCACATCGTGCGCAAGATGGCCCACTTCTGCGAGTATACGCTGGAGGGCTTTCTGCTCATGCTCTGCATGCGGGTGTACACCCGGCGGTATGTCCGGCACATCAGCGTGCCCATGCTGGGCGGCGTGCTCACGGCCATGGCCGACGAGACGATCCAGATCTATTCCCCGGGCCGCAGCAGTCAGGTCACCGACGTCTGGCTGGACTCGGCCGGTGTGCTGGCCGGCATCCTGATCGCACTGGTCTTTATGGCCCTGTGCCGGATGCTGTTCCATCGTTGTAACAAGGAGTAACCAATGACCATCGAACAGGCAAATTCTTACTTCGAGGCCCTGCCGGACGGCTTTGCCTCCACCGACCAGCTGCGCGCGGCCCTGCCGGCTTCTGCGCAGAAGGTGCAGTTCGTGGGCGTGGCCGGTACGGCGGGCAAGACCACCGTGGCGGCCCTGCTGGCAGCCACCCTGCGTGCGGCCGGCATCCATGCCGGTCTGTACCATGCCGGTTGTGAGCCGCTGTCGGTCCGCGTCCGTGTGGACGGTGCCCCGGTGGACGAGGGTCTGCTCTGCCTGGCCGCAGAGGCACAGGCAGCGGCGGAGCCCCTGCCGCAGGACGCCGCAGAGCTGGCAGCGGCCGCCTATGCCTTTGGCGAGGCCGGCTGTGCATTGGCTGTGGTGGAGCTGCCGGACGCCGGTCTGGCAGAGGCTCTGCCCCAGATGCCGGTGTGCGCTGTCACTGCGGTGGGGCCGGACGGCGTGAGCCGTTCGGTGGAGCGTCTGGCCGCACTGGCGGCCGGGGTCATGCGCAAGGGCTCCATCTGCGTCACCGCACCGGAGCAGCCCAAAGCGGTGCTCAGTGAGCTCATCGTGGCCGCAGGCAAGTGCGACTGTGAGCTTGTGGTGCCGGACCCGGAGGACATCACCTTCCTGGAAGCGGAAAAGTTTGCCAGCAAGGTGGACTACGGCGGCTACACCGTGCCGCTGGCCTTCCTGGGCCGTCATGCGGCTGGGAACGCCGCCATGGCGGTGGAGCTGGCGCTGGCACTCTGCCGCAAGGGCTTCGACATCCCGGACGAGGCCATTCTGGACGGTCTGGCAGCGGTGAAAAACCGCAGCAGCATCCGGGTCATCTCCCAGCGCCCGCTGGTCATTCTGGACGCCTGCCGCACCCCGCAGCAGGCCTCTGCGCTGCTGCGCGTGCTCAACATGGCCAAGGTGCGCCATATGAGCGCTATCATCGGGCTGGCCGAGGAAGAGGGCGCCGAAGCCTTCTTCTCCGCACTGGAGACCGGCCTGACCCCGGAGGAGCAGAAAAAGGACAAGTCCACCATGCCCGGCATGAGCGACAACCCCTTTGATAAGGTCTACCTCGTCACCCCCACCGGCGGCGACGATGCCATGACCGAGCGCCTGACCGAGAAGGCAAAGTTCCACTTTGACGCCGAGCTCTGCGCGACCCTGGCCGAAGCGGTGGAGCTGGCCCACGCCAACACCCGCCGCGGTCTGCTGGTCTGCGGAAGCGAAGCCGCCGCGCTGGAAGCCGCCGCCCTGCTGGAAAACAGCTGAGCGACACCCTTCCCTAAAAAATCATGCGAAGATCCCGTACACTGAGACTATGTGTACGGGATTTTTTTTATGAACAAAGGAGATGGACAAGGCAATGGCAGCGGTACGTTTCAGCGCAGCAGGCGAGGTCCTGTATGCGTATCTTTCCGGCGAGGTGGACCACGATGCGGCCCAGAGCCTGCGCATCCAGCTGGACGATGCGCTGGTCAGCCGCACTCCGCAGACCCTTGTGTTGGATTTCAGCGGGGTAGGCTTTATGGATTCGTCCGGCATCGGGCTGATTCTGGGGCGGCAGCGCAGCGCCCGCACCCTCGGCACGACCCTGCAGATCCAGCACGCGCCCGCACAGCTGCGCCGGGTGCTGCAGCTGGCCGGCATTCGGTGCACGGATGCACCCAAAACGGAGGAATGACCCATGAAAGCGGAAAACACCACAAAGATCCAGTTTGATTCCCTCAGCATCAACGAAGCCTACGCCCGCAGCGTCGTGGCGGCCTTTCTGGCCCGGTACGACCCCACGGTGCCCCAGCTGGCAGACCTCAAGACCGCCGTGTCCGAAGCGGTGACCAACTGCATCGTGCACGCCTACCCGGACCGCATCGGCCCGGTGACCCTCTGCGTGGCGGTCTATCCGGAGCGGGAGGTGCACATCACGGTCACGGACAAGGGGGTAGGCATCCCGGATGTCCCGCAGGCCATGGAGCCGCTGTTCACCACCGGCAACCCGGAAGAGCGCTCCGGGCTGGGTTTTGCCGTGATGCAAAGCTTCATGGACCGGGTCAAAGTCACCTCACGGCCGGGTAAGGGCACCAAGGTGGTGCTGATCAAGCGGCTGTCTGCCCGCGCGTCTACATAAAAAGAAAGGCGGACAAGGCGTATGGTATCGGACAAGACCCGGCGGGAAGCATTCATCACACAGAATCTGGGGCTGGTGCATGCCTGCGCCGGGCGGTTCCGCGGACGGGGCATCGAATACGATGACCTTTACGGTGCGGGCTGTATGGGGCTGGTCAAAGCCTGCGATAACTTCGACCCGGAGCGCGGCGTGTGCTTTTCCACTTATGCTGTGCCGGTCATCCTGGGCGAGATCAAAAAGCTGTTCCGGGAAGGCGGCACCGTCAAGGTAAGCCGCTCCCTGAAAGAGCTGGGCATGCGGGTGCAGGCAGCGCGGGAACACACCATGAAGCTGTGCGGCACCGAGCCCACCCTCTCCCAGCTGGCAGAGCAGCTGGGGGAGAGCGTGGAGAATGTGGCCATGGCCATCCAGGCGGCACAGCCCGCCATGAGCCTGACCCCGGAGGGCCGGGAGGATGCGGAACATCAGCTGGATATCCCGGTGGAATCCCCGGAGGAAGCACTGGCGGATCGCATCAGTCTGGAAGAGGTGCTCCGCGCGCTCCCGGAGCAGGACCGTCAGCTGATCCAGCTGCGGTTCTACGGCAACCGTACCCAGAGCGAGACCGCAAAGGTGCTGCATACCACCCAGGTACAGATCTCCCGGCGGGAGCGTAAGATTTTAGTTCTGCTGCGCAGACGTCTTTTGGAAGAATGAGCGCAGAAATGTCAAAAGTGAAAGAAAAAACTGGACAAAAAGTCAAAAGCAGGATTTTACGCAAAAAATATTGAAAAAAGTCTTGCTTTTTACCGGACCCTGTGCTAAAATACGTTACTGTCAGGCGGACGTCCGACAGAATGAAACACTTCAAAACGAACGTCCAAACGTGAAGAAATAACAGAGTTCGCTAAGAACTTCAAAAAACCTTCAAAAAAGTGCTTGACAACTTATCACGAAAGTGATAGAATAAATAAGCTGTCAGCCGCTAAGGCTGAGGCGCACAGGACCTTGAAAATTGAACAATATCGAAAAACTTGTAACGGAACCTATTTTCGTGTTGGAAAAACACGGTAAACAATTCCAAACAAAGTAATTCACACAGGACGCAAGCGATTGCGTGCTGAGCGAAACAAGATTTAACACTTTTAAGTGATAAATATCATTTATAAAGAGTTTGATCCTGGCTCAGGACGAACGC
>CABQHF010000146.1 GCA_902463905.1 uncultured Faecalibacterium sp.
GGATACCGTCCATCGTGACGGTCAGAACTTTTTTCATCGGTAAACCCTCCTTTGGTGGATTCGGGAAGTTCAGCCCGAAAACAAAAAAGCGCGTTCCTTTTTCTGTTCCGAGAGAACAGCGAGTGAACGCGCTATGTATGAAGAAAAGTGTTTTGCACGGTTTCTGGTAGGAATGTGAAAAATAGATTTACACAGTTTATCTTGTATTTACATGGATTTACAGGAAAGCGGCTACCAATTTTAGCAGAGAGCCGGAAAACAGAGTCCAAAAGGTGCTTTATGGGGCTTCATTAGCTGGAAACCTGATTTTATTAGCTGGAACCGAAAATTCTGCTAATGGCATTAGCTGGCTAATTTTGGTGATAGGTTCAAAATGAAAAATGCGAAGATCGTCTTTCACATGGAAAAATGACCTTCGCATTTTCTTAAAGGGATACCCCAGACAGGATTCGAACCTGCGGTCTCCTCCTTAGGAGGGAGGCGCTTTATCCAGCTAAGCTACTGAGGCATATTATGTATTATCGTTGATTTTTTGAAATTCAACGCGCTTGGAAACGAATATGCAGAATGATTTTCACACCGAAGTGACCGACTGCGTTGCAACCGGAACGGTGTTAAACTTGTTGCATCAAAATTTGTTGAGAAAACCGTGATTCTCGGTTTTGCTTTTGATTAGAGCAATCACTTCTGCCCCCAAGGTATCCGGTTGACCGAATTCTTAGGAGGGGGACGCTCTATCCAACTGAGCTACCGAGACACGATGCGGTGCGCAAGGTGCGAACCACTTTCTTATAATACCGCATTACGCATGCAAAATCAAGTTGAACCGGCAAAGAAAATGGTGTATGCTATAGGGGAGAAAACGAAAGCGGCAGTGCAGGGCGCTGCCTGCGGAGGAACGTATGAAGAAGAAATTCAAAAACCTGTTCCGGCATCGCGCAAAAAGCCGAACCAAACCGCGAGGCTATAATCCCACCCAGATCATCTGCGTCAGTTTCGTGATCGTGATCGCGCTGGGCACGCTGCTGCTGTCGCTGCCCATTGCCAGCCGCTACGGGCGGCTGAAGGTGATCGACGCTTTGTTCACGGCCACCAGCGCCACCTGCGTGACGGGCCTGGTGGTGCGGGACACCTGGACCCAGTTCACCTGGTTCGGGCAGGCGGTGGTTCTGTGCCTGATCCAGGTGGGCGGCCTGGGTCTGGTCACCCTGACCAGCTTCTTTGCGCTGGCCATGCGGCGGCGCATGGGCTTCCGGGACCTGCGAGTGCTGGGCGAGAGCGTGTCGGCTGATGGCTATGCGCAGGCCAAGGACGTGCTGCGTATCGTGGTGGGCCTGGCCGCCCTGTTTGAGGGCATCGGCATCCTGCTGCTGCTGTTTGCCTTTGTGCCGCAGTTTGGCCCGGAGGGCATCTGGGTGAGCGTGTTCACAGCCATTTCAGCCTTCTGCAATGCGGGCTTTGACCTGTTCGGCCGGTTCGGGGCCTATTCCTCGCTGGTGCCCTATGTGCACAACTACTACGTGCAGTTCGTGATCATGTTCATGATCATCTCCGGCGGCCTGGGCTTCATGGTCTGGGTGGAACTGGGCCAGTACCCCAAAAAGTACAAGCTGTCACTCCACGCAAAAGTGGTGCTGATCTTCTCGGTGATCCTCTGGGTGGGCGGTGCAGTGCTCATTGGCCTGATGGAGTGGAACAACCCTGCCAGCATGGGCGGGCTCAGTGCGCCGGACAAAGTTATGGCGGCGCTGTTCCAGTCGGTGTCCACCCGAACGGCTGGCATGAACACCGTTGACCTGGCGGCCTGCGGCCCCATTACCAAGCTGCTGATGAGCGTGCTGCAGTTCATCGGTGCGGCTCCCGGCTCCACGGGCGGCGGCGTGAAGGTGACCACCTTTGCCGTGCTGGTGCTGACCATCCGCAGCGTGGCGCAGGGCCGGGATGACTGCGTGATCGCCGACCACCATATCGAGTCCAAGACCGTGTACCGCGCTTTGACCATCATCGTTCTTGGCGCAGTGGCCGCCTTTGGTTCTGCTGTGGTGGTGTACTACAACACTTCGGATGCGGTGTCGGTCATTGACGCCATCTTTGAATCCTGCTCGGCGTTTGGCACCGTGGGCTTGTCGGTGGGCGTGACCGCCCGGCTGAAGGACGGGGCCAAGATCCTGTATATGATCGTGATGTTCATGGGCCGCGTGGGCCCGGTGTCGCTGGCCATGAGCCTTACAGCCCGGCCCGACGACAACAAGCGCAAGATCATGCCCGTGGGTCATATCAACGTAGGCTGATGGCATCCCATCCTCAAGAGACAAAGAAAAATGGAGGCTGTCCGGTTCTGGATAGCCTCCATTTTGTTTTGCATGAAGATAAAATTACTCCGCGTACAGGCTGATGATGTTCAGCATGATCTGGGTGCAGCGGTCCATCCGCTCCACAGTGGTGCACTCGCACACGCCGTGGAAGTTGAAGCCACCGGTGCCCAGGTTGGGGCAGGGCAGACCCTTCCAGCTCAGGGTAGCACCATCGGTGCCGCCACGCACAGGCACTTCCTCCGGCTCCAGCCCGGCCATGCGAACAGCCTTGCGGGCGGTCTCGATGAGATGGAAGTGGGGCTTGATCTTTTCCAGCATATTGCGGTAGCTGTCCTTGATCTCCACTTCTACGGTGCCTGCGCCGTACTTGCCGTTCAGGTAATCGGCAATGTCCTGCATATTGTCCTTCTTGAACTGCAGCTTGGCGGCATCGTGGTCGCGCAGGATGTAGCCCAGCTTTGCGGTGGTAACGTCCCCGTACATCTGGCACAGGTGGTAGAAGCCCTGGCGGCCCTCGGTGGTCTCAGGCCGTGCCATTACCGGCAGAGCCTGGTGGAACTCCATGGCCACGTTGGAGGCGTTGATCATGGTGTCCTTGGCAGAGCCGGGGTGCACCGAGAAGCCGTGGATGGTAACGGTGGCTGCTGCGGCGTTAAAGTTCTCGTACTCGATGGACCCGGCGTCGCCGCCGTCCACGGTGTAGGCAAAATCAGCCCCAAAGCCCGGGATGTCAAACAGGTCGGCACCCTCGCCGATCTCCTCGTCCGGGGTAAAGGCGATGCACAGCTTGCCGTGGGGCAGGCCCTTCTCCAGCACCGTCTCCACGGCGGTCATGATCTCGGCCACACCGGCCTTGTCGTCGGCACCCAGCAGGGTGGTGCCATCGGTGGTGATCAGGGTCTCGCCCTTCATGGATGCCAGAAAGGGGAAGGAGGACACCTTCATCACCATGCCGGTGGCGGGCAGAGTCACGTCGCCGCCGTCGTAATTCTCGTGCAGGATGGGGTTTACGTTCTCGCCGCTGGCATCCGGGGCGGTGTCCATGTGGGCGATGAGGCCCAGTGCGGGCTTGTCCTCGCAGCCGGGGGTAGCGGGCAGGCTGCCGTAGACGTAGCAGTGCTCGTCCACGCGGGCATCCTCCACACCCAGAGCTTTAAGCTCCTCCACCAGCTGGTGGGCAAGGTCAAATTCCCGTGCGGCGGAGGGATGCGTACCGGATTCGGGGTCCGAGGTGGTGTACACCCGGACGTAATTCAGAAGTCGTTCATAAGCGCGCATAAGAGGCACACTCCTTTGTTTATAGATTATAGATTGGAAAATCGTTTTTGCAAACATCCGGTTTTTATCATACCCTCTTTTTCGCTTTTTGACAACCTTTTTTGCATACAAGACAATAAAAACACAGATATTCAACATTTGCATGAAAGAAGTTCATGCAAAAGATGGCTCTGTCTGTAAAAAAGCATCTCAGCAAAGCCCGCGGGCTTTGCTGAGATGCAGGGGTCAAAATATTCTCAGCCCAGGCTCACGCCCATGCGGCGTGCCACAGTGAGCAGCTCGCAGCCTTCCGGCACGTTGCGGGTCTTGCCGGCGATGTCGGCAAGGCGGTTCTGGGTGACGCGGCCGTTCACCATGGCCACGGTCACGCCGTAGCGCTCGATCTCCACCAGCTTGGCGGCATAGCTGCCGAACTGGGTGGCCAGCACACGGTCGTAGGCGCTGGGGCTGCCGCCGCGCTGCATGTGGCCCGGAATGCACACACGGGTCTCCATGCCGGTCTTTTTCTGCACGGCTTGTGCAATGCGGTTGGTGGCGGTTGCACCAAAGCCCTGCTCGGCACGCTTTGCCATCCAGTCCTTGCGCTTCATGCGGGCTTCCTCCACGTTCATGGCACCCTCGGCCACGGCGATGATAGAGAAGTTGGAGCCTCTCTTGGCGCGGCGCTCCACGGCATCGCACACGCGGTCGATGTCGTAGGGCATTTCGGGCAGCAGGATGATGTCGGCGCCGCCGGCAATGCCGGAGTACAGGGTCAGCCAGCCGGCCTTGTTGCCCATGATCTCAATGCACATCACGCGGCTGTGGCTGCCGGCGGTGGTGTGGATGCGGTCGATGACCTCGGTGGCGATGTCCACAGCGGTGTGGAAACCGAAGGTCACGTCGGTGCCGTAGATGTCGTTGTCGATGGTCTTGGGCAGGCCGATGATGTTCAGCCCTTCCTGAGAGAGCAGGTTGGCCGTCTTGTGGGTGCCGTTGCCGCCCAGACAGAGCAGGCAGTCCAGCTTGGCGTCCTTGTAGGTCTTTTTCATGGCGGCCACTTTGTCCACGTTGTCGTCCTCCACCACGCGCATCATTTTAAAAGGAGTGCGCTTGGTGCCCAGGATGGTGCCGCCCAGGGTCAGAATGCCGCGGAAATCGTCCTCGGACATCTCCTTGTAGTCCCCGTTGATCAGGCCGCTGTAGCCGTTCAGGATGCCGACGATCTCCACGTTGTCACCCATGCGGGCGTACAGTGCTTTTGCTACACCGCGGATGGTGGCGTTCAGGCCCGGACAGTCGCCGCCGGAGGTCAGGATACCAACACGTTTTTTCATTCAAAAGCCCTCTTTCATCTGAGCTTCAGGGCCGCAGACCCTGAGCAAAACTATACTATAAGAGTATTCCGAATGGGGGTGGGTGTCAAGCACTCTGATAAAAAATTTACATGCTGCCGTGCTGCCGCAGGACGCGGCGAAAAAGTTTGCGGAAAAAGCAAAAAAGTAGTTGACAATGGCCTGGCATTCGGGTATAATATCCCTTGTCAGCAGCGCAGAACCGCTTCTGGCGAACCGAATAATGGGGATTTGCATAGTGGTAGTGCGGTAGACTCTGACTCTACTTGTGGGAGTTCGATTCTCTCATCCCCAACCAGACCGCAGCCCAATCGGCTGCGGTATTTTCGGGGCATAGCGCAGTTGGTAGCGCGCCTCGTTCGGGACGA
>CABQHF010000147.1 GCA_902463905.1 uncultured Faecalibacterium sp.
TCACCGAGACGGACAGTTCCGCCGCCAGCCGCCGCTTGCCGGGCATCCGGGTGCCGGCGGGCAATGCCCCGGTGCGCATCTCCCCGGCCAGGCTGCGGTACAGCTGCTCATACAGCGGTACCCCGGCGTCCGGGTCCAGTGCAGTGGTCAAATGGACCATGATCGTGTCCTCCGTTTCATGCAGGATGCCAAACTGACCCCATAAAAAAACTTTATTCTGGATATTTTCATGAGGTCAGTTCTGCGTATAATAGGAGCATACCCGCCGGACACCCAAATGTCAAGTAGTTTTGTGGGTAAACGGTTGCGTCAGCAATCAAAGCCCCAGTGGGGCTTTGAAGCGGTGGAACGGTCTTGCGGAAGCAAGATGGAGGGGCCTCGCCCCGACAAGTTCCACGGTTGTGCGGTTGCGGAACGCAGCGATAAAAGTCCGGCGATGTTGAAATTTGGAGGGAAAGTAATCATGTCTACTACTGCAATGTGGCTGCTGCTGGCAGTCGTTGCCATCGCCATCGTGTTTGGCAGTGTGCTGTACAAGCGCACCTTCACCACCAAGGAACTGGCGCTCACCGGTGTGATGGCCGCGCTGAGCCTGGTGGCCTACCTGTTCTTCCGGGTGCCGTTCTACGGCGGCTCCTCGTTCCATCTGGGCAACACCTTCACGGCCCTGACCGCCCTGCTGCTGGACGGTGTGTCCGGTGGCCTGGCCGGTGCCATCGGCCTGTCACTGGCCGACATCCTGGCCGGTGACCCAGGCTACGCCATCACCACCTTTGTGCTGAAGTTCATCATCGGTATCACCTGCGGCGCGGTGGCCCACAAGGCCTTCAAGCTGCGGGAACTGGATAAGCACAACAGCGGGTATCTCGTCAAGGTGATCGCGTCTGCCGGTTCCGGCCTGCTGCTGAACGTGTTCACCGACCCGTTTCTGGGCTACTTCCGCAACGTGTACATCTTCGGCCAGGAATACACCGTGGCCCAGGCCCTGACCAAGATCGCAGGCGGCGTCACCTTCGTGAACAGTGTGGCTTCCACCGTGTGCGCTGTGGTGCTGTACCTGGCCCTGCGCCCGGCACTGGAGCGTGCCGGCCTGCTGCCCAAGGGCGAGAACAAATAAGCTATCTCTCTATCCTGATACAAGCACTGCCGCCCCTGTCTGCCGGTCCCTATCCCCCGGCGGATGGGGGCGGTGGTGTTTTTTTGTATGTATCGCCTGTGGGGCGGGAATTCCTTCGCTGGAGAAACTCCCGCCCCACTTTATCAATCGGCGCTCTGGCGGCATCCCGCGCTGGGAGCGTGCATAAGATGGAAAAAAGAACTTGCACAAGCGGGCAAAATATGGTATAGTCTTTCTGTCGTGCACAGCTGTGCACAGAGAAAGAACTGGAAAGACGTGCGGGGAAGCATTGCCCTGCACTCTGGAGAAGCCCGCAGCAGCGGGTGCCGAAGGTGTAAGGCCGCAGAGAAAGGCGGCTGTATCTCTCAGGCAAAAGGACAGAGCCATCGTCTTTTACGCACAAAGGGGTGCAGCCGGGGTCTCGGCGCGCCCGGCTGCGGAAAAATGAGTGTGCCTGAATTTTGCAGACAGAGCCTTTGGTGGGTTCTGTCTGCTTTTTTGTTTTGTGTAAGAGGGGGAAATTTACCATGCTGGAATGGATCACGCAGATCAACAATGCAGTTAACGGAGTGGTCTGGGGCCCGGCGGGTCTGGCGCTGCTGTTCGGCACCGGCCTGATCATGTCGGTGCGCACCGGATTTTTCCAGTTCCGCAAAATGGGCTACTGGCTCCGGCACACCATCGGAGCCATCTTTACCAACAAGGACGTCACCGCCCACACCAGCAAGGAGGACATGGCCATCAGCCAGTTCCAGAGCATGTGTACAGCGCTGGCGGGCACCATCGGCACCGGCAACATCGTGGGCGTGGCCACGGCCATCGTCTCCGGCGGGCCTGGGGCCATCTTCTGGATGTGGGTCATGGCGCTGCTGGGCATGATGACCAGCTTTTCGGAAAATGTGCTGGGCGTGTACTACCGCCGCAAAAATGAAAAAGGCGAGTGGAACGGCGGTGCCATGTACTACCTCACCGATGGTCTGGGCGCGAAAAAAGGCTGCAAACAGCTGGGAAGGGTGCTGGCGGTGCTGTTTGCCTGCTTCTGCATTCTGGCGTCCTTCGGCATCGGCAACATGAGCCAGCTCAACTCCATTGCCGGCAACATGAATGCTGCCTTCGGGGTGCCCACCATCGTCACCGGCCTTGCGCTGATGGTGGTCACGGCCCTCATCGTCATCGGCGGCCTCAAGCGTGTGGCAGCTGTTACCGAGAAGCTGGTGCCGCTGATGGCTCTGTTCTACATTGCCGGTGCTGTGATCATCGTGGTGGTGCACGCAGGAAACATCCCGGCAGCTTTCGGAGCCATCTTCAAGGGTGCCTTCAACCTGCAGGCTGCCGGCGGCGGTGCCCTGGGCTACGGCATCAGCCAGACCATCACCTGGGGCTTCAAGCGCGGTGCCTTCTCCAACGAAGCGGGTCTCGGCTCTGCGGTCATGGTCAACTCTGCCTCCAACGTCAAGGAGCCGGTGCATCAGGGCATGTGGGGCGTGTTTGAGGTGTTTGCCGATACCATCGTGGTGTGCACCCTCACGGCGCTGGTCATCCTGACCACCGGTGTGGTGGATCTGGAAAGTGGCGCGGTGCTGGCCAACGTGCAGGATAACGCGCTGGTGGGGCAGGCCTTCACCGCCGCCTTCGGCAGCTTCGGCCCTAAGTTCATTGCCATTTCCATCCTGCTGTTCGCCTATTCCACCACCCTGGGCTGGAGCCATTACGGCACCAAGGCCGTGGAGTATCTGTTCGGCACCACGGGCAGCCGCATCTATAAGGTGATCTTTGTGGGCATGACGGTGGTAGGCTCCACCATGAAACTGGGCCTTGCATGGGATCTGTCCGACACCTTCAACGGTCTGATGATGATCCCGAATCTCATTGGTGTGCTGGTACTGTCCGGCACAGTGGTGGCCATCACGAAAAATTACTTTGACCGCCGGGTGAAAGGGCTGGACATCGAACCCATGTGGTCAGCCTTCCCGGAATACCAGAAGCAGGAAGAAGCAGAAGCTGCCGCCGAAGCCCGGCAGCAGTGACCATGCCCCAAGGGCCCGGGAGGCAATGCCTCATGGGCCCTTTTTTGATGGGAAAGAGTCTGGTACTTTTTCACAAGAACAGAAATATTAATATATCAGTTGTGACGAAAAAACAAAAATCTCTTTACAATGCATCTTGAATATAGTAATCTTTACACAAAGAGAAGGCTGGGCGTGGCCGAAGGGTGAGGGGATCGCCCCAGGCAGCCAGCCTTTTGATTTAAAAGGAACAGACCTGGACAGGAACAGGTCTGCCGAGATGGCAGAACTGCCATGAGGAAGGAGAAACTTATGAACAGAAGAGAATTTATGAAGGCTTCTGCTGCAACTGCTGTGGCAGCAGGCGCACTGGCTGGCATGGCTCCGGCCTCCTTTGCAGCCGACAGCGGCGTGCACACCGATGCTGAAGTCCAGGCTATGGTGGCTGAGGAGCTGAAGCTGTCCCGCGAGGTGGCTTTCTACCCTGCAGCATTCCGGGGCGATTTTGACAAGTTCTATGTGCTGTTCCACAAGCTGTCCCGTGCTCAGTACGAGAAGGTGGACGGCGCACCCGTTGCCGGCATCAACGCATCTCACTACGATATGTGCGTTGCTCTGACCGAGGCCCGCAAGGCTCTGCGTCAGGTCAAGGACCCCAAGAGCACTGTGTGGGAGATCTGGGGCGACCAGATGGCAGTGGAGTCCCCCCTGCCCACCAACTGGACCAACTGCTACGATAACGAGGGCTTCCGCCCCTTCCTGAACCCCTATATGCTGCCTCACCAGGGCAAGGTCAAGGGCAACGTGATCATCATCGCCGGCGGCGGCAGCACCCACCGCAACAACGTGGTGGAAGGCTACCCTGTGGCAGAGTACTTCAACCAGCAGGGCTACAACGCCTTTGTGCTGCAGCGCCGTGTGAACCCCTACGCCGCTGTGGACCAGCAGCTGGACCTGGCCCGTGCCATCCGCTTCCTCCGTGCCAATGCTTCCACCAAGAACATCGGCAAGACTGATATCATCATGGCAGTGGGCTTCTCTGCCGGCGGCATGAACATCATGCAGGTTATCGCCAACCAATACGGCAGCCAGACCACCCCGGACAAGATCTACCCCGATTACGTCTGCGATGCAGTGGACCACGAGAGTGCCGACCTGCAGGTGGCTGTGCCCATTTACGGCCTGTTCGTCACCGGTCTGGACTTCAGCAAGAACCCCAACCTGCCGCCGGTCTTTGGCGTTGTGGGCCAGAAGGACGGCCTGAGTGCCATGATGCTGCCCTCCCTGCCGGAGTGCGCTATGATCTTCAAGGACTTCAGCTTCTACCTGGCACCGGACGCTCCCCACGGCGTGGGCCTGGGCACCGGCACCAAGGGCTATGTGAACGCCTACACCCAGATCGCACAGTGGCCTGACATGGCAGTCAACTTCATAGAGAGCCGTCTGGGCCTCATGGAGAAGACCGTGGACATGGACCCTGTGGGCCTGGCCTGGTAAGTTTGAACGCTCCTTTACCTCCTCATATAAGCAAGATCCCAATGAAAAAGGGGCTGCGCCTGGGCGCAGCCCCTTTTTCGTCCCGTGGGGTCATTTTTTCTTTTTGTTCCGGGGGGCAGGGCGGTGGGCCTGGGGATTTTTGGCAGCACTGCGGCCTGCGGTCAGGCCGCTGCCAAAGGCCCAGTGGAGGTTGTAGCCTCCGCAGCGGCCCACGCAGTCCAGGGTCTCGCCCACAAAGTACAGCCCCGGGCAGCCCTTGAACTGAAAATCCGGTTCCAGCTCTCCCAGAGCCAGGCCGCCGCCGGTGACCTGCGCCTGCTTCCAGCCGCAGGGGGTCAGGCCCTCGAACCGCCAGTGCTTGGCGGTGCAGGCCAGCTTCTGCCAATGGGCGGCGGAGAGCCTGCGGACATCGGCGTCCGGCAGGCCGGCGGCCTGCCGCAGGGCGCGGCCCAGTTTTGCATTCAGCAGGCCCAGCCAGAAGTCCGCCGCCGTATCGCCGGGCAGCTGCGGCACGCGGGCGGCAAACAGGGCGGCAAGTTCTGCTTCAGAAATATCAGGGAAGAGATCCAGCACCACGGCAGGGTTTTTCACCGCCGGGGTCAGGTGGCGGGTCAGGTCCATGATGCA
>CABQHF010000148.1 GCA_902463905.1 uncultured Faecalibacterium sp.
CGTTACAAGTTTTTCGATATTGTTCAATTTTCAAGGTCCTGTGCGCCTCAGCCTTAGCGGCTGACGACTTGATTATTTTACCACAGAAGTGGTTTTTTGTCAAGCTCTTTTTTCGAGACTTTTGAACTTTCTGAACTTGGATCGCTTCAAACCTCTCAGTGTCAACTGGTGTTTTTCAGCGTCTATTGGTTCTTTTCAAAGGCTTCCGGCTGAGGTTTCAGAAGTCATTCTTTGTCTCAGCGCTTGGCGCTCAAGTATAATACCACACCCCGGTGGCCTTGTCAACACTTTTTTCATACTTTTTCTCTCTTTTTCGGGTTTCTTTTTCGCCGGG
Organism: uncultured Faecalibacterium sp.; assembly: GCA_902463905.1. Classification (GTDB taxonomy): domain Bacteria; phylum Bacillota; class Clostridia; order Oscillospirales; family Ruminococcaceae; genus Faecalibacterium. Next base: position 335 of record CABQHF010000148.1, read on the forward strand.
TTCGGTTGGCCCTGTTTTTGCAAGGGCAGCAACTTCTCACGGGCTGTCAGAACTTCGCCGCGGCTGCAAAAGCAGCCGCGACCGGCAGAGCACCGTCTTCCCTGCTTGTATAATGTAATAATATATACAGACAAGGTATAGTTCCCTTGCGATATTACGCGCCGGAATGCCCACGCTCTTGTCAAGCAGTTTGCCGTCTGATTTTATCCTGAATTTTTCCTGTGAATTTTGGCTAAAACTCCAAAACGCAAAATGTAGTGGTATTTTTCTTGACTTGCCACTAGATAGTGATAAAATAGAGCTACATTCAGTTTGTTGGATATCGTGTGCGCAGACGGGTATCTCTTATTGTGAGAGATGCCCGTTCACACTGTCAGTTGGAGGAGAGCTTATGAAGATCATCAAACGCAACGGTGCAGAGGTCCCCTTTGATATTACCAAGATCATCACGGCCGTTACCAAGGCCAGCGATTCCGTCGGCGGTCAGAGCCGTCTGACCCGGGAACAGATCACGCAGATCGCCGCAGCTGTGACCGACCAGTGTCAGGCGCTGAACCGTGCGGTGAACGTGGAAGAAGTACAGGACATGGTGGAGAACCAGCTCATGGACATCCAGGCCCACGATGTGGCCCGGCACTATATCACCTACCGCTATGTGCAGAGCCTGAAGCGGCAGACCAACACCACCGACGAGCGCATCCTGAGCCTGATCGAGTGCCAGAACGAAGAGGTCAAGCAGGAGAACGCCAACAAGAACCCCACCGTGAACAGCGTGCAGCGCGACTATATGGCCGGTGAGATCTCCAAGGACCTGACCGCCCGTCTGCTGCTGGACCCGGAGATCGTGAAGGCACATCAGGAAGGCCTGATCCACTTCCACGATTCCGATTACTTTGCCCAGCACATGCACAACTGCGACCTGGTCAACCTTGAGGATATGCTGCAGAACGGCACGGTCATCTCCGGCACCTATATCGAAAAGCCCCACAGCTTTTCCACCGCCTGCAACATTGCCACCCAGATCATTGCACAGGTGGCCTCCAACCAGTACGGCGGCCAGAGCATCAGCCTGACCCATCTGGCTCCCTTTGTGGACGTCTCCCGCAAGAAGATCGCCGCCGAGGTAGAACTGGAGATGGAAGGTCTGGACGTCTCTGCCGAGCGCAAGAAGGAGATCGTGGAGCGCCGTCTGCGCAACGAGATCAACCGCGGCGTGCAGACCATCCAGTATCAGGTGGTCACCCTGATGACCACCAACGGTCAGGCCCCCTTCATCACCGTGTTCATGTATCTGGGCGAAGCCCGCAACCCGCAGGAAAAGGCCGACCTTGCCATCATTATTGAAGAGACCATCCGCCAGCGCTATCAGGGCGTGAAGAACGAGGCCGGTGTGTGGATCACCCCCGCCTTCCCCAAGCTGATCTATGTGCTGGAGGAGGACAACATCCGCCCCGGTACTCCTTATTATTATCTGACCGAGCTGGCCGCCAAGTGCACCGCCAAGCGCATGGTTCCGGACTACATCTCCGAAAAGAAGATGCTGGAACTCAAGGTGGACAAGAACGGCGAGGGCCACTGCTACACCTGCATGGGCTGCCGCAGCTTCCTGACCCCCTATGTGGACCCCGAGACCGGCAAGCCCAAATACTACGGCCGTTTCAATCAGGGTGTGGTCACCATCAATCTTGTGGACGTTGCCCTGAGTTCTGAGGGCAACTTTGAAAAGTTCTGGAAGATCTTTGACGAGCGTCTGGATCTGTGCCATCGCGCCCTGCAGGCCCGTCACAAGCGGCTGCTGGGCACCCCCAGTGATGCCGCACCCATCCTGTGGCAGTACGGCGCACTGGCCCGCCTGAAGAAGGGTGAAAAGATCGACAAGCTGCTGTTCGGCGGCTATTCCACCATCAGCCTGGGTTATGCCGGCCTGTATGAGTGCGTGAAGTATATGACCGGCAAGAGCCACACCGACGCCGGTGCCAAGCCCTTTGCCCTGAGCGTGATGCAGCACATGAACGACAAGTGCAACCAGTGGAAGAAGGCCGAGAACATGGACTATTCCCTCTATGGCACCCCGCTGGAGTCCACCACCTACAAGTTCGCCAAGTGCTTGCAGAAGCGTTTTGGCATTGTGCCCGGCATCACCGACAAGAACTATATCACCAACAGCTACCACGTCCATGTCTCGGAGCAGATCGACGCCTTTACCAAACTGAAGTTCGAGAGCGACTTCCAGCGTCTGTCCCCGGGCGGTGCCATCAGCTATGTGGAAGTGCCCAACATGCAGGACAATCTGGAAGCCGTCATGAGCGTGCTGCAGTTCATCTACGACAACATCATGTACGCCGAGTTGAACACCAAGTCTGATTACTGCCAGTGCTGCGGCTACGACGGCGAGATCAAGATCGTGGAGGATGACGGCAAGCTGGTGTGGGAGTGCCCCAAGTGCGGCAACCGCGACCAGAACAAGCTGAACGTTGCCCGCCGCACCTGCGGTTATATCGGCACCCAGTTCTGGAATCAGGGCCGCACCCAGGAGATCAAGGACCGCGTGCTGCATCTGTAACCCTCTCAGTCAATGCTTCGCATTGCCAGCTCCCCCGAGAGGGGGAGCTTTTTATTGGAGTATCACTATGAACTACGCAACCATCAAGTATTACGACATTGCCAACGGGCCCGGCGTGCGCACCAGCGTATTTGTTTCCGGCTGCCGCCACCGCTGCCCCGGCTGCTTCAACTCCGTGGCCTGGGATTTTGCCTACGGCCAGCCCTTCGACAAGGCCACCCGCAATCAGGTGTTCGCCTCCTGCCAGCCGGACTACATTGCCGGGCTGTCCCTGCTGGGCGGCGAACCCTTTGAGCCGGAAAACCAGCGGGAGTTGCTGCCCTTTGTGCGCAACTTCAAGGCCCTGTACCCCAACAAAACGGTCTGGTGCTACTCCGGCTACACTTGGGAGCAGCTCACCGGCAAAGAGCCCTGCGCCGCCCGGTGCGAGGTGACCGATGAGCTGCTGCAGCTGCTGGATGTGCTGGTGGACGGTGAATTCGTGCAGGCAAAGCACGACATCTCCCTGCGCTTCCGCGGCAGCAGCAACCAGCGGCTGCTGGATGTGCCCCGGACGCTGGCCGCCGGGCAGCCGGTGTGGTGGGAGGACGAAAAAGTATTCGCGACCCACACCATGGACCGGAACTAAAAAAGAAGAACGCCCCGGTTTTCCACAGCGCAGGCAGAGCCTGGTGGAAAACCGGGGCGTTTTGTGGTTCAGATTCAGCCCTGGACAGATACGGGTTCCTTGGGCTTGTTCTCCACACGGGCGTTGGTGCGGCCCTCCGGGCGGATCTCGCCGGCAGCCGTCAGAGCCATCCGGGTCAGGGTCGGGCCTACCAGCTCATACACCAGCACCGAGAACAGCACCACGTTCCGGACCATGTGTCCGTCGGAAAGCTGGGCAGCCTCTGCGGCCATGCCCAGGGCTACACCGGCCTGGGGCAGCAGGGTGATGCCCAGGTATTTCTGGATGCTGGGGCTGCACTTGGTGGCACGGCAGCTGGCATAGGCACCGCTGATCTTGCCCAGGGAGCGGCTGGCGATGTACACCACGCCCACCAGCAGCACCAGAGGGTTGGACAGGATGGTCAGGTCCAGCTCTGCGCCGGACAGCACAAAGAACAGGATGTTGATGGGGGACACCCACCGGTCCAGACGGTCCATCAGCTCCTCCGAGGTGGGGCAGACGTTGCAGAACACGGTGCCGGTCATCATGCACACCAGCAGCAGCGAGAAGCCGCAGCGGGTGCCATTGATCTCGAACTCGGTCATGGACAGGCCCACCGTCAGCAGCACAAAGGCCACCGAAAGGCTCATGCGCTTGGAGCGGGAGTGGAAGTAGACCTCCAGCAGGTTCAGCAGGTAACCGGCGGCAGCGCCCAGCGCCAGCGAGAGCGCGATCTCCAGCAGCGGCTCCAGCACCACGCTCATGGGGTCGATGCGGCCCTGCTCCAGCGCGTTTGCCACGCCGTAGGAGGCCGAGAACAGCACCAGACCCACGGCATCGTCAATGGCGACCACCATCAGCAACAGCTTGGTCAAAGGGCCGTCGGCCTTATACTGCTTGACCACCATCAGGGTAGCGGCGGGGGCAGTGGCGGCGGCAATGGAGCCCAGCGTGATGGCAGAGGCCAGCGAGATGACGTCCGGGCGGGCAAAGTGCAGGGCAACAAGGGCGATATCCACCAGCGCGGTGGTGATCACCGCCTGCGCGATGCCCACGGTCACGGCGCGGCGACCCATGTGCTTCAGGGCGCTGAGCCGGAACTCGTTGCCGATGACGAAGGCGATAAAGCCCAGCGCCACCTGTGTGAGGATGCCGTAGCCCTCCACGGCGGCAAGGCTGCCAAAGCCAAAGCCGAAACGGCTCAGCCCCAGCCGACCCAGAAAGAAGGGCCCCAGCAGCAGGCCGGTAAGCAGGTAAGCGGTGACGGCGGGCAGACGCACGGCCTTGGCAGCGCGTGACATGAGCAGGCCGGCGATCAGGGCAAGGGACAGACAGATCAACATTTGTTCCATAATGTGGTTTGTATTGGGTGCGCAGCCAAGGGCCGCAGCACTCGGTTCCTCCTTGTCAAAAAAGTATCGAACTCCTGTGTGAAATCCAGTGCGGGGGTCAAAATGGGAAAACGTATCCAGTATACCGGAACAACGGAGGAAAAGCAACCATCCTGCGCGTTTCGTGCAGATTTTGAGACGAAAAGACAGAAACAGGACGAGAAAGGACGGGATACAGGCAGTTCGGCTGCCGTTTCCCTTTGCATCCCAGCCGTAAAAAAGGGATAGCGGAACGCCCACAGACGTTCCGCTATCCCGAAATTTAAGAGAATGATTT
>CABQHF010000149.1 GCA_902463905.1 uncultured Faecalibacterium sp.
TTTTTTGCACAAGAGTCCCTTGTGTCTTTTCGGCTTGCCCTGAACGTTTTTGTTCAGGGCTTTTTCTTTTGGAGGCGACACGATGAACGACAAAGACTATATGCGTCTGGCTTTGCAGCTTGCAAAAAGGGGCTGCGGGTGGACATCGCCCAACCCGATGGTGGGTGCCGTGGTCGTAAAAGAGGGCAGGATCATCGGACAGGGCTGGCACCAGAGATACGGTCAGGCTCATGCGGAGCGCAATGCGCTGGCATCCTGCACCGAAGATCCGCAGGGAGCGACCCTGTATGTGACATTGGAGCCGTGCTGCCATTACGGAAAGCAGCCGCCCTGCGTGGATGCGATTCTGGACGCGGGCATTCACCGGGTGGTCGTGGGTTCTGCTGACCCGAATCCGCTGGTGGCTGGAAAAGGAATTGCAATCCTGCGCGCACACGGCATAGATGTGACCGAAAATGTTCTGCAAGAGGAATGCGATGCGCTGAACAAGGTATTCTTCCACTATATCACCACAAAACGCCCCTTCGTTTCCATGAAATACGCCATGACGATGGACGGAAAAATCGCCACATACACAGGCGCTTCCAAATGGATCACCGGGGAAATTGCCCGGAATCATGTTCAACAGCAGCGGCACCGATTCCGCGGCATTATGGTGGGAGTCGGAACCATTCTGGCAGATGACCCGCTGCTGACCTGCCGGATAGAGGGTGGCCGTGATCCTGTCCGGATCATCTGCGATACACATTTGCGGACACCGCTGCAATCACAGGTGGTCATGACCGCCAAACAGGTTCCCACCATTCTTGCGACCTGCTGCGGCGACCCAGAGAAGCAGGCGGCATATCAACAGGCCGGGTGCCGGATTCTTTTTCTGGAAGAGCAATGCGGTCATGTGAATCTTCTGCAACTGATGGAACAGCTGGGGCAGGAGCAGATCGACAGCATTCTGCTGGAAGGCGGCGGAACCTTGAACTGGTCTGCACTGGAAAGCGGCATCGTGCAGCAGGTACAGGCTTACATTGCCCCGAAGCTGTTCGGAGGAAGGGATGCCAAAGCACCCATTGAGGGTGCAGGTGTTCCGTTTCCGGATGCTGCATTCCGCCTGAAGAACAGCCGATTGGAACAGCTTGGCGAAGATTTCCTGATCGAAAGTGAGGTGGAGTACCCGTGTTTACCGGAATCGTGGAAGAAGTCGGAACAATAAAATCCATCAATCGGGGACAGCATTCCGCCGTACTGACTGTTCGTGCAAAAACGGTTCTGGAAGAAACCAGGATCGGTGACAGCATCGCCGTCAACGGCATCTGTCTGACCGTCCGGCAGCTCTTCCCGGATGGCTTTGCTGCAGATGTCATGCACGAAACCTTGAACCGCTCTGCGCTTGCACAGCTCAGCGTTGGAAGTGCGGTCAATCTGGAACGTGCCATGCCGGCCAACGGACGTTTTGGCGGACACATCGTAGCAGGCCATGTGGATGGCGTCGGACGCATTGCTAATATCCGAAAAGACGATACGGCCATCTGGTACACCATTCATGCAGATTCTGCGATCCTTCGCTATGTCGTCGAAAAAGGCTCTATCACAATAGACGGTATCAGCCTGACCGTGGCTGCGGTGGAACCTACGGGCTTTTCCGTGTCCACGATACCGCACACTGTCCGTCAGACGAACCTGCACCAGCGGCACAAAGGAGATTTTGTCAATCTGGAAACCGACGTTGTCGGAAAATATATCGAGAAGCTGTTTCAACCGGAAGCACCGAAACAAAACACGCTCACAAAAGAAATGCTGCTGCGCTGCGGCTTTTAAGGAGAGTTTACGATGAACTTCAATACCATTCCCGAAGCTTTGCAAGACCTGAAACAAGGAAAAATCATTCTGGTAACGGATGACCCCGACCGTGAAAACGAGGGGGACTTCATCTGTGCTGCCGAATTTGCCACCACCGAAAACATCAACTTTATGGCGACCCACGGCAAGGGTCTGATCTGTATGCCGATGTCCGAGGCTTTCGTCCAGAAGCTGCAATTTCCGCAGATGGTGCAGCATAACACCGACAACCATGAAACGGCATTTACGGTGTCCATCGACCACGTTTCTACTTCTACGGGCATTTCTGCCGCAGAGCGTTCCATTACGGCGACGGCTTGTGTGGACGATCACGCAAAAGCAGAAGATTTCCGCAGACCGGGCCATATGTTCCCCCTTCTGGCAAAAAAGAACGGTGTACTGGAGCGCAACGGTCACACGGAAGCAACCGTTGACCTGTGCCGTCTGGCAGGGCTGAAAGAATGCGGCCTGTGCTGCGAGATCATGCGGGAGGATGGCACGATGATGCGCACCGCTGAACTGGCAAAGCTGGCAGAGCGTTTCCAGATCAAATTCATCACCATCCGTGATTTACAGGAGTACCGCAAGTGTCACGATAAACTGGTCGATCAGGTGACGGCGGTGAACCTGCCCACCAAGTATGGCACCTTCAGAGCTTATGGTTTTGTGAGCCGCCTGAACGGAGAACATCACATTGCACTGGTAAAAGGTGACATTGGCGATGGAAAGGATATTCTGTGCCGCGTCCACTCGGAATGCCTGACAGGAGATACATTTGGTTCTTTGCGTTGCGATTGCGGCCAGCAGCTGGCCGCCGCCATGACACAGATCGAAAAAGAAGGCCGGGGCATCCTGCTTTATATGCGGCAGGAAGGCCGGGGCATCGGTCTGATCAACAAACTGCGTGCCTATGAACTTCAGGAGCAGGGCATGGATACGCTGGAAGCCAATCTCGCTCTGGGGTTCCATGGAGATGAACGGGAGTATTATCTCGGCGCACAGATCCTCCGGGAACTTGGCGTAAAAAGCCTGCGCCTGCTTACCAATAACCCGGACAAGGTATATCAGCTCTCCGAGTTTGGGCTGGAGATCTCCCAGCGCGTACCCATTCAGATGACGGCAACCCCGTATGACCTGTTCTACCTGAAAACGAAGCAGGCACGGATGGGACATATTCTGGAATATTAACAACGAAAGAGGTATTTAAGAATGAAAACGTTTGAAGGCAAGCTGGTTTCTCAGAATATCAAGGTCGGTATCGTAGCAGCCCGTTTTAACGAGTTTATCACGTCCAAGCTTCTGAGCGGCGCAATGGACGGCCTGCTCCGGCACGATGTGCAGGACGCTGATGTTCATGTTGCATGGGTTCCGGGTGCTTTTGAGATCCCACTGGTTGCCTCTAAAATGGCAAAAAGCGGAAAGTATGATGCTGTGATCTGCCTTGGTGCCGTGATTCGCGGTTCTACCAGCCATTACGACTATGTGTGCAATGAGGTTTCCAAAGGCATTGCCACGGTCTCGCTGGAAAGCGGGGTTCCCGTCCTCTTTGGTGTTCTGACCACCGAAAACATCGAACAGGCCATCGAGCGGGCAGGCACCAAAGCAGGTAATAAAGGCTATGACTGTGCAGTCAGTGCCATCGAGATGGTAAACCTGCTCCGGGAAATGGATACCGCCGCAGAGTAAAATACACGCAGGAGTTTGCCATGATCGTTATAAAGACCCGACAGCCTGACCCGGAATTGGAGCAGAAGATCCGGATGCTTCTGGAACGAGAGCACATCGAGGCAGAGCAAATATCCATTGATTCATGGGAGAAGTTGGTTCTTCCGGGGCTTACACTGGATGGAATGACCCACGAAGTGTCGTGCAACGGCAGAAAAGTCTCCCTTACACGACTGGAGTTCGATTTGCTGCTGATGCTTGCTTCCCACGAAGGACAAATCTTCTCAAAAGAAGAGCTTTTCCGTGCTGTGTGGGGACAAAACTGTAACGACACCTTAAAGGTCGTGGCAAATACCGTTTCCAATCTGCGAAAGAAGCTTGCCGGCTGCGGCAGCTTTATCCGCACTACCCACGGCGGCTATACTTTTGTAAGCCAAAAGGAGAACGACCCGGCATGACCAGGATCTTATTTATTTGTCTCGGAAATATCTGCCGAAGCCCGATGGCGGAGTATGTGATGAAAGACCTTACGTCCAAGGCAGGACTTTCCGAGCAATTTGAAATCGCATCAGCCGCCACCAGTGCATGGGAAATCGGAAATCCGGTCTATCCTCCTGCGCGGCAGAAGTTGGCAGAACATGGCATCGACTGCAACGGCAAGACCGCCCGGCAGATGACCCGGCTGGATTATGCACGGTATGATCATCTGATTGGCATGGATGAAAGCAATCTGTGCGACATCCTGCGGCTTGTCGGCGGAGACCCACAGCATAAAGTCTCGCTGCTGATGGCGCATACGGATCATCCCCGTGAAGTGGCAGACCCATGGTTCACAGGAGATTTTGAAGCCACATGGCAGGATGTGCTGGAAGGGTGTACGGCATTGCTTGAGGAACTGCGATCATAACAGATTATCATAAAAACGGACGGATGTCTGCCAGTTGACAGACATCCGTCTATTTTTTTATTTCAAATCATCTTAAAATACTTCAGTGCCTCCCGGATGGCTTTTTCCTTCTCCGGCGGGCACTTGAGCTGCTTGGGGTTCTCAGCCTTAGGCTTGTTGTAGTTCTGCCGCTCCTTGATGCCGCACTTGCGCTTGACCTGTGCAATATAGAGGTTGCTCACGTTCAGACCGGTGTGCTCCTTGACGTACTCCCGGATCTCTTCATAGGTAGCCTTGTTCTCCGCAGCAGTCACGTCCAACTCATCCATCTTCAGGTCTACCGTGATCTTCTGGTAGACATCTAGTTTGGACAAAGCGCATACCGTCTCGGCGGTGTCATCGACTGGCCCTACGAGCTTGTGAAGGAGGGATGATTGTGGACAGTTCTTTTAATCTGGCCGTCCATGCGCTGGTCTGCCTGAGCCACAGTGGACGCTCCCTCAGCAGCGAAGCGCTGGCGGAGAACATCTGCACCAATCCCACCCGCGTCCGCCGGGTGCAGGCGGTGCTGAAAAAGGCGGGAATAGTGGAGACCCGGGAGGGCTTGGACGGCGGCTATCCGGGAAACGCTGGCGCAGTGAGGGCGTGGCTATGGAGCAGATCTATGATACGCTTCCATGTAGCACACTTCGTGTCTCTTTAGAAACCGAGGGTAACGGTCAAAGCCATCCGTTTGCACCATGGTCAAAATGCAAAAAGCGCAGCCGCAGATATTCTCTGCGGCTGCGCTTCGATCCATTTTCAAAGCTTCGGCATCACTCAACGCCA
>CABQHF010000150.1 GCA_902463905.1 uncultured Faecalibacterium sp.
CGCTGCCGTCCGACAGGCGCTGCGGGCTGCTCTGGATGGTGCCCTTGCCCATGGTCGTGGTGCCCACCAGACGGGCGCCGTTCATGGTGCGCAGGCTGGCGGCGAACAGCTCGGCCGCGCTGGCAGTGTTGCCGTTGACCAGACAGACGATGGGCAGGGTGACCTGGCTCTCGTCGTCGCTGCTGCCGATGACCGTGCGGGCACCGTTCTTGTCCTCGGCATAGGCCACTGTGCCTTCCGGTGCGATCAGGTCGATGCAGCTGATCGCGTCATCCAGCACGCCACCGCCGTTATCGCGCAGGTCAAACACCAGGCTGGCCGCACCATTGGCGCTCAGGGCGCGGATGGCGTAGTCCAGCTCACTGGGGGTGCTGCCGTCGAACTGGCGGATCCTGATGTAACCCACATCGCCCAGCATCTGGTAATCCACGGTGGTGCTGGTGTAGCCGGAGTGGGTCAGGTCGGCCGTATGGGAGACGGCCGACTTGTCCAGCCAGGTCACGGTGACGGTGGTGCCGGCCTCGCCCTGCAGGCGGGACTGCACCGCATCCACAGTGGTCAGGCTCTTCAGGTCGGTGTCGCCCACGGCGGTGATGTAGTCACCCACCACGATGCCGGCCTCCTGCGCGGGGGAACCGTCGTACACCCTGGTCACCTTGGCGTAGCCGGTCTGATCCAGACCCAGTTCCACGCCGATGCCCATGATGGTGCCGTTCTGCACGTTCATCAGCTCGGTGTAGGCGTTTGCAGTGTAATAGCGGGCGTACTTGTCGCCGGTGCCCAGCAGGTAGCCTGCGGTCAGGCGGTCGTACAGGGTGTTTTCGTCGATGGTGTAGTAATCGTTGCTGCGGACATAGCGATCCACCTCTGCGATCTTGTTGTACATACTCTCCTTTTCCTTGACGCTGCTGACCGTGCTGTCAAACAGACGCATAGCCACCAGCATGGTGATGGAAAAGGTGACAGTCATGGCAAGGATCACGATGGTGACCGCCATGCCGACGGAAATTTTGCGGTTCATGTCGGTTCCCTCCCTGTCAGAACAGCAGCATCATCAAAATACTGCCCAGCAGCGAGAGCACGAACACCCCTGCCAGCACAAGGCAGGCGATGCGCAGCATCCGCTTACGTTTTTGTTCGTTCATAAAAACCAGACTCCTTCACGATGGATCAATTGTGCGGGAACGGGATGTAGCTGCGGGGGTTCACGGCGTTGGCCTTGCTGCCGCCCTTCCACACTTCCAGATGCAGGTGGTTGCCGGTGGAATTGCCGGTGCTGCCCACATAACCAATGAGCTCGCCCTGCTTGACGTACTTGCCGGCACTGGTGGCCACCGACTGCATGTGTCCGTACAGGGTGCTGTAGGTGTTGCCGTCCGACATTTTTCCGTGATAGATGATAACATAGTTGCCGTAACCGCCGCTGGACCAGCCCGCCACCTGCACATAGCCGCTGGCGGCTGCGTAGATGGGGGTGCCTGCTCCGGCTGCCATGTCGATGCCGGCGTGCAGCTTGTTCACGCCGGACACCGGGTTCTTGCGCCAGCCGTACTCACTGGAGATGCGGCTGTAGCTTTTCAGCGGGCAGGCAAAGCCGGTAAAACTCAGCTGCGGCTGGCTGGAGGCAGCCGCAGCGATCAGCTTCTGGATCTGCTTCTTGACGGCCTCGTAGTTCAGCTCGTCCGACTCGATGGCGGCCTGTGCGGCAGCCTGGGCCTTCTGGGCATCGGCTGCCGACATCTGGGCTGCCGAGATGCTGCTGTTCAGTTCGCTCTGCTTGGACTGCATCTGGCTGTTCTGGGCATCCAGATCCGACTTCTTGCTCTGCAGGTCGGCCTTCTGGCTCACCAGCTCGGCACGGTCGCTCTCCAGCTCGGTCTTGTCGGCTTCCAGCCCTGCCTTGGCGGCCTTCATGTCATCCATGATCTCGGTGTCCTTCACCGAGATATCCTGCATGACCTCGTTGAAGGTCAGCAGCTCGTACAGATCGTTCACCGCGCTGAGCATGGCCACGCTGCCGCCGTCCCGCAGCTCCTGCATGGCGGCCATGTGCTTTTTGAAATCGCTCCACTGATCCTGGATCTCGGCCTCTTTTTCCTCGATCTGGGTCTCTTTTTCGGAGATCTCGGCCTCCTTGGCGCTGATCTCCTGCTCCTTCTGGCCGATGCTGTTCTGCACCGAAGCGATCTGCCCGCTGAGCACGCTGATCTGATCCTGAATGACGCTGACGCGCTCCTTCAGCTCACTTTCCAGCGCCTTGGCGGCAGATTCCTTTTTCTTGGCATCGCTCAGCTCTTTTTTATGCTGTGTGATGGACTGCGACAGCTTGTCCAGCTTGTTCTGCAGGCTGGACATACTGCTGCTGCTCGTAGCAGCCGAGGCCGGGTAGACCGTGGCGGTCACCAACAGGCAGACACAGGCCAGACACAGGCTCACCGCACGCACCACGCGGGTGCGGGGGCTTTCCGGCCGGGCATGGCGGGCAGCGTAGCCCGGTGCCTTGAGCCGGAAAGGTTTTGCGTGCATTGCTTTTTTCATGGACGTCTCCTTTCGGTCAGACATTCAGATGCTTGCGGATGGAGAACATACTGCCCAGGCCGCCCACCAGGGCACCGCCCGCCAGGCTGTAGGTGAGGATGGTGGGCCAGACATTGGCCACCGGCACCAAGGCACGGCCCATGATCATCTGCCACAGGCCGCCCAGCGTACCGGCCGCGCTGACGGTATAGGAATAGGCTGCCACGCTCACACCGGCGGTCAGTGCACCGGAGATCAGGCCTATGGTCAGGCCCTCAATGACGAAGGGCAGCGTGACCAGTGCATTCGTGGCGCCCACATATTTCATGATCTCGATCTCGCGCCGACGGGCAAACACGCTCAGACGGATGGTGCTGCCCACGGTGATGATGCTGACGACCATCAGCACCAGCACGATGAGCCGCCCGCCCTTGGTCACGGCCTGCTGCACCTGCACAAAGACATTGGTCATCTCCACCGGGGCGGTCACGCTGTACACGCCCGGGATTGCCTGCATCTTTTTGCTCATCCTGTCCATCTTGCTCAGATCCGAGATGGAGACGCGGTAGTTTGCCTTGAAGGGGTTATCTGTTTCAAATTCATCCCACAGGGAGGAATAATCCTCCATGTAGCCGCGGTAGGTGTCCAGCACATCCTGCTTGGACACATACTGCACACTGCTCACGCCGTCCATGGCGGACAGCTTTTCACCCACTTCGGCAGCGGTGGCGTCATCACAGTCAGGATCCAGATAGACCACCGTCTCGTTCTGGCTGCCCAGATAGGACACCATGCTGTCCACATTCACCTCGGCCAGGCTGGCAAAGGTGTTCAGGGTCATACACACGCTCAACGATGCGATGCAGGCGATGGTCATGGCCCAGTGCTTGCCCAGGTTGCGGATGCCGCGCCGGGTCAGGAAGAAAAAGGTCGAGATCCTCATACGGTTGCCGCCTCCTTTTCTTCTTCAGGTTCATCGTCCACCGGTTCGGTGAGTTCCGTCCACTCTCCCGATGCGGCGCTGCGGGCGGCGATGGCTTCGGGGTCGGCGGGGATATCCGAGATGATCCTGCCGTTTTTCAGGGTGACCACCCGCTGATGGAAGCGGTGCACCAGTTCATGCTCGTGGGTGACCACCAGCACGGTGATGCCGGTCTGGCTCACCCGCTCCAACAGCTCCATCATTTCCAGGCTCAGTTCCGGGTCGATGTTGCCGGTGGGTTCGTCGGCGATCACCAGTTTGGGGCTGTGCGCCAGGGCGCGGGCCACGGCCACGCGCTGCTGCTCACCGCCGGACAGGGTGTCCGGGTAGGCTTTGGCCTTGTCTTCCAGATGCACCAGCTCCAGCATGTACTCCACCCGTTCCCGGATGACACTGCGCTTGACATTGGTCACATGCATGGCAAAGGCGATGTTCTCATACACCGTCATGGAAGGGATGAGGCGGAAATCCTGGAAGATGATGCCCATCTGACGGCGCAGATAGGGGATCTTGTGGCGGCGCAGGTGGGCAACGTCCTTGCCCAGCACCGTCACCTTACCGGAAGTGGGCAGTTCCTCGCGCAGGATCAGCTTGAGCAGTGTGGATTTGCCTGCGCCGGAATGCCCCAGCAGAAAGACGAACTCGCCATCATCCACATGGAGGTTGATATCCTCCAGGGCCAGGCATCCGCCTTTTTTGTACTCTTTGGAGACATGTTCAAAATCGATCATGGAACGCTTTATACTCCTGACATCAAAGTTTTTTTGATGGTCATGACCCTGTTTGCTCGTTCTGCCCGCAGGGGTCTTATCCACAGGCAAAAAGAACCGGCCAGCATCGTGGTCGAGCGGCCGGTTCCAGCGCCGTCAGGGTGCCCTGTGCGGCAGTTGCATCAATATTTGGCCGGGTTGTTGGACAGGTACTTCTTGACCATCAGTGCTACCTTAAACACGATAGCGTCATCGAACTCGCGCAGATCCAGGCCGGTCAGCTTTTTGATCTTTTCCAGACGATACACCAGCGTATTGCGGTGCACGAACAGGCCGCGGCTGGTTTCCGAAACGTTCAGGTTGTTCTCGAAGAAGCGCTGGATGGTGAACAGGGTCTCCTGATCCAGGCTCTCGATGCTGCCCTGCTTGAACACCTCACGCAGGAACATCTCGCACACGGTGGTGGGCAGCTGGTAGATCAGGCGGGCGATACCGAGGTTATCGTAGCGGATGATCTGCTTCTCGGTGTCGAACACCTTGCTCACTTCCATGGCGATCTGGGCCTCCTTGAAGGAGGTGGCCAGATCCTTCACATTGGAGATGGGGGTGCCGATGCCGACCACAGCCTTGATGTAGTGCTCGCCGGACAGGGTATCCACGATGCTGGCGGCCAGCTTTTCCATATCGGTGCGGTCGATGCCCTTGCGGATCTCCTTGACCAGCACGGTATCCGTCTCGCTGATGTTGAACACAAAGTCCTTCTGCTTATCGGGGAACAGGCTGCTGACCACATCGTAGGCGGAGATATCGCCGCCGCTGGTCACGCGCACGATGAACACCACGCGGGAAACGTCGGTGGCAAAGTGCAGCTCGCGGGCCTTGGCGTAGATATCGCCGGGCAGGATGT
>CABQHF010000151.1 GCA_902463905.1 uncultured Faecalibacterium sp.
GTCTGGCTGAAAAAGGGCAGCAACAGCTGGTACACCCTGAGCCAGTGCCCGCACTGCGCCGGTTCCGGCAATGGGATGGACAAGGGCGTATTCCAGCGCTACAAGCTGACCCGCCGCGATGGGCTGCACTGGAGCTTTGCCCGCTGCCTGCAGATCCCGGACGAAGCGCTGCTCGCCCGCTGGAACAAGCTGCGCACCGCACAGCTGGAACGGCTGAAGAACCGGACGGAAAAATCCGCAGAGAATTGACTGATATCAAAGGAGCCGATGGCTCCCCTCCCCGCATAATTTTTCCTTTTTTGCAGGAAACCTTTGTTCTGTTTCGTTTTATAGGCAGACAGAAATTGCAAGAACTGCCATGGTCTGTTCATGCCGTTGTCATATAAACGGGATATACTAAACAGCAGGAAGCCACACGGCTGCCGCTTGGAACAGAAGGGACTGGGAATTCGGAAATGGAACACACATTGCTCCAGTGGGCCCATCAGCTGGGCACCCTGGAATACTGGGAAACACTGTTTGACCGCTTTGGCGACCTGGGGCCGCTGGCGCCCATCGGGCTGGCGATGGTGGAATCGTTTTTTCCGCCGCTGCCGCTGATTGCCATCGTGGCTTTGAATGTGGGTGCCCACGGCGGCCTGTTGGGCTTTTTGTACAGCTGGATCGGCGTGGCGCTGGGCGGCACTTTGATGTTTTTATTCTGGCGGCGGGTCGTCAAGCGCTATTTCTGGAAGATCGCCAGCCGCTGGCCCAAGCTGGAAAAAGCCCAGCAGTGGGTCAGCCGCTTTGACACTTCTTCCCTGTTCATGCTCACGCTGCTGCCCTTTACGCCAAGCTCCTTCATGCACCTGGCCTTCGGCATCTCGGACTTTGACGAGCGGCGCTACCTCATCACCATGCTGCTGGGCAAGGGCATGATGGTGGCCATGATGGCGGTATTCGGCCAGTCGCTGGTCAGCTCCATGAAAAACCCGTTCTACCTCATCCTGGCCGTGGCCCTGTGGGCAGGGATGTACTTCGTGAGCAAGCGTTTCTGCAAGCGGCACCATCTGGAGTAACGATTTTTCAAGTAAAAAAACCGCATGTGCTGTTGTACACATGCGGTTTTTGTTTTATGCGATATATCCCATGCTCCGCAGCAGGAACAGCCAGAAGGTCAGGCTGAACGCGCTGAACAGGGTGGTAGTAACGCACACACTGCCTGTGAGCACACCTTCGTGGCCCATCTGCTTCGCCATAACATAGCAGCTGGGGGTGGCGATACTGCCCAGCATCACCAGCAGTGCCACCAGTTTTCCGTCCGTAAAGCCCAGATGCACCGCCACCGGCAGGAAGATCGTCGGCAGGAGCATCAGCTTGACCACCGTTGCCACGGCAGTGGGGCGCAGATAGCCCAGCGCCTTGCGGCCTTTGAACCCGGCTCCGATGGCCAGCAGCGCCAGCGGGCTGGTGAGCCCGGCGATGCTGGAGAGGGTCTTGCTGGCCAGCGTGGGCATGGGCAGCCCCAACAGGCTCCAGGCAAACCCGGCGGCAATGCCCAACAGGGTGGGGTTGGTCAGGATGCCTTTCACGCTCTTTTTCAGCTTTGCTGTCATGCTGCCTGCCTGGGCCGCCTCCGGGCCTTCCAGCATCAGGATGACCACCGCCATCACGTTGTACAGCGGCACGCTGCCCAGGATCATCATACTGGACATCTCCGCCGTGCCGTAGATGCTCTGCAGAAAGGCTGTTCCCAGAATGGCTGCCGACGAGCGGTAGCACACCTGCACGAACTCGCCCACAAGGCGCTTGTCCGGCAAAAACAGCTTCGCCAGCGCCCAGATGGCCAGAATGCTGACCAGTGTGACCACAAAGCAGAACAGCACATAGCTGCCGTCAAAGGCAGCGCGCACGTCGGTGGTTGCCAGATCCCGGAACAGCTGCACCGGCAGCGCCACATAGAACACGAACTTGTTGGCTCCGGCCACGAACGCATCGCTGAGGAATTTTTTCTGGTACAGGATATAGCCCAGCAGCATTACAAAAAACAGCGGCATGGTGCTGTTCATGCTGAACAGGATGTTCCCCCACATGGCTCACACGCCCCCGTGGCGGCGCTGCTCGGCGGCCAGTTCCTGCTGCAGAGCAGCGGCGCGGTGATCCAGCAGCAGATCCTTGTTGTACTTGAAATAGCGCTCACAGCCGTTCTCGGTGAGAAAGGCGTGGGACGCGGGGTTCACAGTGAGTTCGGTGACGAACACCACCATCTCCTGGCTCTCGGCAAAGGCCTGCTCCATAAAGTCAAAGGCGGCTTCCAGCGCAGCGCTGGCGGCCTGCTGGGCCTTTTCACGTTCGTCGGCCAGAGCGCGGAACTGCTCCCGCAGCAGGTCAAAGGCTTCCTGGGTGCCGGCGGCATTGGCACGGCGCAGCTCGCCCTCCCACCGGCGCAGCTCGGCCTGCACCTGCAGGCGGGTGTTCAGCCTGTCGCGGCCCAGCAGACCGGCCTCCCGCTGGCGCTGGGTCTCGGCATCGTAATCTGCGATCTGCTGACTGAACAGCTCTGCCGAGCCGTCCGGTACATCGTCCGGCAGGGTGGCAAGGGCTTTTTTCGTCTCCCGCAGGAAGGCGTAGCAGGCATCGGCCACCGCATCCGCCTGCCGGGACGCGTTGAAGCGGGTGTTCAGGCCGGCCAAAATCAGGCTGACCAGGCTGAGGCGCTCGTCAAACGGGGCCTGCAGCAGCCGTGCGAACACGGCGGGCTTTACCTGCCCGGCCAGGATCTCCTCCACGCCGTAGTCATCCCGGTACTTATAATAAAGGTCGAGGTAGGCCGAGAAGTCCTCCGCGATCATCGGGTGCTGGATATATTCCTTGATTAGATCCTCATCGGCCTGCAGACCCAGCTTCTCGTAGGTGTCCAGCAGGTTGGAAAGATCCTCCCAGCCGCGGGCGGTGACGAACTGGGTGCCGTCCACGTCGGCGTTGATCTGGTAGAAGTTCTGAGGGTGCAGCTCCAGATAGCTCAGGATGGCGCTGTGGATATGGGCCGCCCGGGCGTAATCTTTCCACACCGGCAGATCCGGCTCGATGTCCATGCGGCGCACACGGTCGAGGGTCACGATGTCGAAATCCCGCACCGATTTGTTATATTCCGGCGGGTTGCCTGCCGCCACGATCACCCAGCCCGCCGGCACGGCCTGATTGCCGAAGGTCTTGCACTGCAAAAACTGCAGCATGGTAGGTGCCAGCGTCTCGGACACGCAGTTGATCTCGTCGATGAACAGGATGCCCTCGGAAAGGCCGGTGGCCTCCATCTTGGCGTAGATGCTGGCGATGATCTCGCTCATGGTGTACTCGGTCACCGAGACGTCCTTGTCGCCGTAGTGGCGCTGCCGGATGAAGGGCAGGCCCACGGCGCTCTGGCGGGTGTGGTGGGTGATGGTGTAGGCCACCAGCGCCACCCCGCACTCCCGGGCCACCTGCTCCATCACCTGGGTCTTGCCGATGCCCGGAGGGCCCATGAGCAGGATAGGCCGCTGCCGGATGGCCGGGATGGCGTATTCACCCAGAGCATCCTTGGCCAGATAGGCCTTGACGGTGTGTTCGATCTCTTCTTTGGCGCGTTTGATATTCATAACAGATTCCCCCTCGTGTCAGGAGTTGTTCAGGTCACGGTACAAATCGTCCTCTTCGGCCAGCGCATCGGACAGGGCACCGGCCGGGCGGGCCGCCGCACCGGTAAATTCTTCTTCGTCCAGCACCACCTTCATGGCCCAGGGCGGCACATTGGCGTCGTCGAACCGCTCTCCCAAAAACAGGAACGCGGTGTCGTAGGCTGGGCGGCGGGCCGGGTAGGTGCCCATGCCGTCGGTAAAGTAGAGCAGACCCCGCAGGTTCGAGAACTTTTTCTCGGCGCAGAGCTGGTCCACATAGGCAAAGGCGGGCCGGAAGTCAGTGCCGCCGCCGCCCCGCAGCTCGAAGTGGTTCATGGCGTGGATCAGTTCGTCCTCGTTGCGGATGAGCAGATCCTGCCGGATGGCGTTGTCGGCCTGGATGAGGTGCAGGTTCATGCGGCGGAAAAAGTTCTCCTGCCCCTTCAGCAAAGTGTAGGTCTCGGCCAGGAAAGCCCGCACCAGTTCGCCGGAGGTGGAATAGCTGGTGTCGATGACCAGTGCCAGTTCCTCGATCTTTTTGCTTTCCCGCGTTTCCAGCGGCTCGATGAGGGGCAGGTTGCCGTACACCGACAGGCCGTAGGTGTAGAAATTCAGGTCGAACTCGTCTGGATCCAGCTTCACTTCCTCCCGCATGACACAGAACCGGCGCAGAAAATCCTTGTAGCTGCGGCGGCTGCGGTTGGCGGCCTTCACCTGCTGTTTCAGGGCGTCGGCCCCTTTCCCGGCTTCTTTGTCTCGCAGGTCCAGCTCGGTCTGCATCCGTTCCCCGATCTTCTGCCAGGTCTTTTGGGGCAGCGGGGTGGGCATCTGCTGGGGCTGTTCCGGGGCATCCTTCGGCCACAGGCGGTGGTCATCGGCCACGAACTCCCGCTCCAGCTGGCGCAGCACGCCGGGCGTCTGGCGGGTGAGCCACCGGTACGCCGGGGCCGCCGCCACTACCTTTTCTTCGGCGGTGATCTGCTGATACGCATTCTGCCGCACATAGGTCAGGGGCCGCTTGACACTGGCACGGTTCAGACTGTCGATCACGTTTTCCACCGCGATGTCACAGGCCAGGCTCCACAGCTGCGGCTCCCTGCGGCCTTTGAGCCACAGATGGCGGAATACACAATGGAATACCACATGCAAATACAACCGGTTGAGATACTTCGGGTTCTGCTGGTAAAGTTGCAGCAGCCGGGCGGGCTGGTAGTACAGCATCTGACCGTCGGTGGCCAGCACCCGGCAGCGCTCGTCCGGAGAGGGCGTGAGGGCCGAGAGGGCCATATCCAGAAAGCGGAAGTCCAGATACAGCCCGCTGCGCA
>CABQHF010000152.1 GCA_902463905.1 uncultured Faecalibacterium sp.
AAAAAAGCCGCCGCAGGCGGCAATGCCTGCGGCGGCGGGAAAGCCGGCTGCTCAGTGCAGCTCCGGCCAGTAGCCCTTGTTGGCTTCGATCATATCGTCCAGAATGGCCTTGGCAACGTTCATGCTGGGCACAGTCTTGTTCAGGGTAAAGGCCTGCAGCACCTTCTCGTAGCTGCCTTCCACGCAGCCCTCCACCAGCAGCTTTTCGCTGTTGAGCTGCTGCATCATCAAGCCCTGCTGGAACAGCGGGATGTTGTCCCGGGCAATGACCTCCGGGCCGTTCTTGCCGATATAGGCGGGCAGCTCCACCATTGCGTCATAGGGCATATTGGGGATCGCGCCGCGGTTCTCGGTGATGATGAGGAAGCGTGCCTTGGTGTCGTTCTTCAGCGCAGCGGAAAGATCTGCGATCCAGTCGCCGTGGCTGCCGGCATAGAAGGTGTTGGCGTCCACCTTGCCGGTCTTGAGGTAGTGGTCGATACCGTCGAACAGGTTCTTTTCGCGGGTCTCCTCCACCTCGTTGGCGCGAGTGTGGTTCGGGTCCGAATGCTCCACGAACTCCTTGGCCTGCAGATAGTAGTTCAGGTAGGTGTTGGGCAGGTACTCCGGGAAGTTTTCCATGATCTCGTACTCGCCCTTCCACACATAGTACCAGCTGCCCTTGGTGTGGCGGTTCTGGCTGGCGGAGGAAGTCAGCGCGCCCATGCCCTTGAGGTAGCTTTCCGGCAGAAGGATCTGCTTCTCCTTGATGTAGGCGCGCAGCTTGGGCATCAGATCCTCGCCGCGGTACTGGATGGAGGTGAACCAGCCGAAGTGGTTCAGGCCAAAGTAATCGTAAACGATCTCCTTCTTGTTCTGGATGCCCATGGCAGCTGCCACCACGTCAATGATGGCGATGGGCATATCGCAGATGTTGATGATCCGTGCCTTCGGGCGCAGCTTGCGGCAGGCTTCGGATACGATGGCGGCGGGGTTGGAGTAGTTCAGGATCCAGTAGTCCTTCTTGGCATACTTTTCCACATCATCGATCAGCTGGATCATGGGGAAGATGGTGCGCATTCCGTAGGCCATGCCGCCGCAGCCGCAGGTCTCCTGTCCCACGCAGCCGTGGCGCAGGGGGATCTTTTCGTCCTGCTCCCGCATGGCGTAGCCGCCCACGCGCATCTGGGCAAACACAAAAGAGGTATCCGTGTAAGCCTGCTGCACATCGGTGGTGACCACCAGCTTGATGTCGGTATTCAGTTCCTTGTGCAGGACCCAGTCCACCACAACGGCAACCTTGTCCTGCCGCTCCTTGTTGATATCGAACAGACGGATCTCGTCCACTTCCAGTTCTTCCCGGCGCAGGGCGATGGATTTGACGATACCGGCGGTAAAAGTACTACCGCCGCCAGCAATGGTAATGACCATAGTATAAACACTCCTTTTTGTATTTCAGGTTTGCCCGGCGCATTCCGCCGGGGCACGGTAAAACGATTTACTGGTTTTCCAGCTGTGCCTCCACGGCACGCTTGATATCGGCTACCTGCAGACCGTAAACGATCTGGATATCGGTACCCTTTTTCACGATGCCGCTGTTCGGCAGCTTGTTGATGCTTGCTTCATTGAGCTTTGCGGGGTCCTTGATGTTTACACGCAGACGGGTGAAGCAGTTGTCCACCGACAGGATATTCTCCTTGCCGCCCAGACCGTCGATGACGCACTGCACCTCGGCAGCGTTCTTCACGCTTGCCTTCTTGGCGGGTGCATCGCTCTTAGCGGTCTCGGTGCTCACTTCTTCCCGGCCGGGGGTGTGGATGTTAAAGGCCTTGATCAGCAGGGTGAACACCACAAAGTACACCGCGATCTGGCACAGCGCCAGCAGGTACAGGATGGGATAGTTGGTCTTATCTGCACCGGCAGAAAGGTTCATCAGCACCGAGCCAAGGAGGTTGGTGGTAAAGCCGGTGACATGGAAGGTGTGCAGCAGCACAATGAACAGGCCGGAGATGCAGGCGTGTGCCACCCACAGGATGGGGGCAGAGAAGCAGAACATGAAGTCCAGCGGCTCGGTGATGGAAGCCAGAGAGGCGGTAAAGGCCAGCGGCACCAGAACGGCAGCGGTCTTTTTGCGGTTCTCCTTGCGGGCACAGAAGATGAAGGCCGCCACGATGCCAAAGTAGCCGAAGGTCTTGGTGAAGCCGGTGTACATCCACACAATGCCGTCCGAGAAGGGCAGACCCATGCTGTACTCCATCATCATGACGATATAGGAGCCGGTGTAGGTGGCATCGCCCACGGTCAGGCTGTTGCCCAGTGCAGAGAACTGGAAGGGGGTGTAGATGAGGTGGTGCAGGCCGGTGGGGATGAGGAAGCGCTCCAAAAAGCCGTACAGGAACAGGCCGAAGTTGCCGGAGGTGGCGATCAGATCGGTCAGTGCGCTGATGACGTTCTGTACCGGCGGCCAGAAGAAGCAGGAACCAAAGCCGAACAGGATGGAAAAGACCACCATGCAGGTAAAGGACCAGCGGTTGCCGGAGTAGATCTGGGTGATGATGCCCTTGAACTGCTTTTCACAGGTGCGGTTGTACACCCAGCCGCAGACCAGACCCAGCAGGATGCCGCCGAACACGCCCATATCCACCGTCTGGATGCCGAACACGGTGGACTGACCGGTGCCGTACAGACCCACCATAGGATCAGCCTCGGCCAGCATGCCCAGCTGGGTCAGCGTGACGTTGCCGGCGGTCAGGTACATAAAGTAGCTCATCAGGCCGATGATGGCAGCCTGCTGCTTGTTCTTTTTGGCAAGCGCCGCTGCGATGCCCACGCAGAACATCAGGCTGAGGTTGTTGATGATGACCATGATGCAGTTGTAGATCAGCTGTCCCAGCAGCTTGATGGGGGTCCACTGCAGAACGGGGATCATCGCGCTAAGGCTTGTGCTGGTAAGCAATGCGCCCAGCACAAGGATCAGGCCTGCTGCCGAGATATACGACAGCGGTGAGAGCATGGCTTTGGAGAACTTTTCCAAGCCATTCATGACTTTTTCTTTCATCGTGTAATACTCCTCACTTTTTGACTTGACTGTTTTTTGGGGGGATGATTTCTATTCCGCAGGGCTTCCGGACGCCCTGTTGAAACATTTTAACCAACGATCTTGGTCAGGTGGATGAGCAGATAGACCTGCTCCTGATGATCCAGCTCGTAATCAAATTCCTGACGCAGATAGGCATTGATGCGCTGTAAGCACACCTCGTTGCGGCTGTCGCGCTGCAAAAGCACCGTGTACATGGATTCCAGCCCGGCGTCCTGCCACGGGGTGTGCCGCAGGATGCGCGCCGCCAGAAACTTGAGGTGCACGGTCAGGCGGATGGTCTCGAGGCTCTCTTCCTCAAAGGTACAATGATAGGTATCGCAGATGATCTCCTTGACCGCCATGACGAATTTTACGGTATCATAAGCCAGCGCACCGTCCGCCGCACCGGCTACCAGATGCAGGGCAATGTAGCCCGCTTCGTCCTCCGGCAGCTGTACGCCGCAGAACTGCCGGACAAGCTCCAGTGCCCTTTGCCCCACCGCGTACTCCTTCGGGTACAGCATCCGGGTCTCCGAGAGCATGAGGTTGGGCAGAAAAGTGCCCTTTTCCACACGTTCCAGCGCAAAGCTGATGTGATCCACCAGCGAGATGGTGCTTTTGCTGCTGAGCAGGATGCCCTGCTCTTCTGCCGCCAGCGAGATGCGCTCGGCGGCCTGCATCACCTGCGGGGTAACGTTATCCAGCATCTTGAGGAACTTGGTCTGCAATTCGTTCTGCACATAGTACACCTTGGAAACGCGGCTTTTGTCGATCACGTCCCCCGGGCGGCGGCCAAACCCAAGCCCGTTGCCCACGAGAATGGCTTCCCTGCCGTCCGGCATGACCACCGACACCGCATTGTTATTGAATACCTTTACAGCCTGCATCGCCGCACTCCTCCGCTTCCATGCCGCAGCTTTTGTGAAAAAGAAAAAGGGCACAAGAACCAAAGGGATGCCATTGCCTCATTCCCTCTGATGCTCATGCCTGATCGAACAGTTACACGCACTGATAAATTCACTTGTCTGCTTTGATTATACGAGCCAGCACAGAAAATGTCAATGCGTTGAACTGCCCGAAATTCAAGCCGCATTTTTGTATATCCTGCACAGGTCTGCTTGAAATTCGTCCTGCGCGGAACGATTGACAACGCCGGGCCCACAACGTATACTTAGGGTGTATCATTCCTGCAGCTCCGGCCCACCGCCGGGGCAAGACCAACGGAGGATCGACTTATGAAATTGAAATATATCCGTCCTTTGGCTCTGGCACTGTGCGCAGTGCTGCTGTGCAGCCTGTTCACGGCATGTTCCGGCACATCTTCCTCCAGCGAGCAGCCTTCCAGCGCTGCATCCGCTGCCTCGGACAGCGCCTCGGCTGCTTCCGACAGCAGCGCCCTGCCGGACTCCACCACCCAGGCCAACACCGGCAGCCTGAACCCCGGCAACTTTGATGAGAACTCGGTGTTCTCCATCACCGGCACCACCGATGCCTTTGCGCCCTGCCTGGGCTGGGGCCCCGGCGTTTCCGGCTGTTCGCTCAAATCGGTGATTGCTGCCGCCTCGCTGCTGCAGTGGGCCGAGAGCGCCCGCCTTTCCACCCGCACCCCGGAGGCCATCCAGGACGCGTTCTATGACTGGTACGACAGCCTGTCTGCCGCCGATCAGGAGAACTTTGCCGAGGCCTGGACCATGATCGAGCCGGATGCGCTGAGCCTGTTGAGCGACAAGGAGAGCATGACCGACCGCATCACCGATGCCGGCCTGGATCCGGACACCCTGCCCGGCTGCACCCTGAAGAACTGGCAGGCCCTGCAGAGTGTGCTGGACAGCTGCGTGCCCGCTGT
>CABQHF010000153.1 GCA_902463905.1 uncultured Faecalibacterium sp.
GCCAGCTGGCCGGGCAGGCCGAGGCCGACCGCATCCGGAACGCCATCGCCTACCGGCACTGAAAGGAGGCCTGTTCCATGCGTTTTGTCACCTGCCTTGGCCCGGATGGTGTGGAGGAGCCCGCCGTCCTCTCTGCCGACGGCACCGCCGTCACCCCGCTGCGCTGGCTGGGCCTGCCCTGCGACACCCTGACCGAGGCCATCCCGCAATTGACCCCCGCCGTGCGGGCCGGGCTGGCGCTGGCCCTGTCGGCCATCCCGTCGGTCCCGCTGGATGCCGTGCAGCTGCAGAGCCCCATTCCCTGCCCGGCACAGGACGTTGTCTGCCTGGGCATCAACTACATGGCTCACTCGGACGAAGCGGAAAAGTATTCCGCCGACGCCTTTGCCACCCAGCATCAGGACGCCATCTACTTTTCCAAGCGGGTCACCCGTGCCGTGCCGGACGGCGGCTTCATTGAGGCCCACACCGACCTGGTAAAGAAGCTGGACTACGAGTGTGAGCTGGCCGTGGTGCTGGGCCGGGATGCCAAAGACGTGCCCGCCGGGCAGACCAGGGACTATGTGTTCGGCTACACCATCCTGAACGACGTTTCCGCCCGCGATGTGCAGACGGCCCACAAGCAGTGGTACTTTGGCAAAAGTCTGGACGGCTTTACCCCCATCGGCCCCTGCATCGTGACGGCAGATGAGTTTGAAGCCTACCCGCCGCAGCTGGGCATCCGCAGTTTTGTCAACGGCGAAAAGCGGCAGGACTCCAACACCCGTCTGCAGATCTTTGACATCGACCATGTCATCCACGAGCTTTCGCAGGGCATGACCCTGAAGGCCGGAACCATCATCGCCACCGGCACCCCCGCCGGTGTGGGCATGGGCATGGATCCGCCGCAGTTCCTGCAGCCGGGCGACACGGTGCGCTGCGAGATCGACGGCATCGGCAGCCTGACCAACACGGTGCGCTGAGCTGTTGTAAAACTGTCCAAATTCTGTGCAGCATTTCCGTCTGATTGCATGAAAAGCTGCTGCGGCTCTGCTTTTTTGCAGAGCGCTGTGTTATACTGGAAGTCAACAAAATACGGCAGCCTCCGGGCTGCAGCAAAGGGGTAAATGAGATTATGAAGGAATACGCATTCGGCATCGACCTGGGCGGCACCACCGCCAAGATCGGCCTGTTCACCACCGCCGGGGCCCTGCTGGAAAAGTGGGAGGTGCCCACCGACACATCCAACGCCGGTGAACACATCCTGGAAAATCTGGCTGCGGCCATCATGGGCAAAATGCAGGAAAAGGCCATTCCCGCCGAGCAGGTGGAGGGCGTTGGCATCGGCGTGCCCGGCCCGGTGCTGGACAGCAGCGTGGTGCCCATCGTCTGTGCCAACCTGGGTGGCTGGGGCCAGCGCAATGTGGCTGCACAGCTTTCCGGCCTGCTGGACGGCCTGAAGGTGCTGGTGGGCAATGATGCCAACGTGGCTGCCCTGGGCGAGATCTGGATGGGTGCCGCCAAGGGCTGCCGCAGTGCTGTCATGGTCACCCTGGGCACCGGCGTAGGCGGCGGCGTCATCGTGAACGGCAAGGTCATCGACGGCTCCCACGGGGCCGGCGGCGAGATCGGCCACATTACGGTGAACCGCCACGAGACCGCCACCTGTGGCTGCGGCAAGCACGGCTGCCTGGAACAGTACTCCAGCGCCACCGGCGTGGTCCGCTGCATGAAGAAGCTGCTGGACGAGAACCCGGGCACCCCCTGCCCCCTGCGCGGCACCGACTTTGCCGCCAAGGATGTGTTTGACGCTGCCCGCTGCGGCGATGCCCTCGCTGCCCGCGAGGTGGACGAGATGACCGACACCCTGGGCATGGCACTGGCCAGCATTGCCGCCACCACCGACCCGGAGATGTTCATGATCGGCGGCGGTGTGGCCCGCGCTGGCGAGGTGCTGTTCGACCCGCTGCGCGAGCACTACAAGACCTACGCCTTCAAGTCCTGCCGGGAGACCCCCATCGTGGCGGCCACCCTTGGCAATGACGCCGGCATTTATGGTTCCGTCCGCCTGATCGTAGGCGAATAATTTCCCCAATACACAAACGAAGCGCTGCCATTGGCAGCGCTTCGTTTTTTACTTTGTAGTGGCTGCGGTGCCCATTTCCCGATCTGCCGGGTTATAGACTACCAACATATCGTCCTGCCCGTCCACGGTTTTGGAGTACACCATGCCGTTCTTGATGTCCTGCAAGGTTTCCTCGTACAGAGCGATGGTCTCGTCGATCTTCTCCTGCGTCCAGACAAACTCCTCGCCGCCGTTCACGGAGCCTCTTTCGCCCAGCATACTTTGCAGCTGGACTTTTTCGTTGTCCAGCCAGGCCTTGTATTCGTCATAGGTCCACCATTCGATGTCTTGTGTGGGGTAAAGCTGCTCATACTCGGCATCGGTCAGCGGGGTAAAGGTCTTGCCGTTGTCAAAGCTGTAGTACGTTTTGCCGTCATCGGGGTCCACGTAGGACATCATGGTTTCTTCCTCGCTGATGGTGTGCGATGCTTCTTGATTCATCTGCCGGTCAAGTGTTTCTGTACTTGCCGGTGCCGAGGTGGCAAACGCGGTCGTCGTTCCCACGACGAGTGCACCTGCCAGAAGCACCGACACGATGGTCGTTTTTCCTGTTTTCATGATCGCCACGATCCTTTCTTCCATTGCATTGCCGCTGAAGCTGCTGCAAAGGGGAGCAAAACCGTTCCGTGTTTCTTCCATGCGGATGAGGGCGCGGGCGTAGTCGGCGCGGGCATCCCAGCCAAAACGGCGCAGGACCGCTTCGTCACAGGCCAGCTCCAGATCCCGGTTGGCAAGAATGTACATCCCCCACGCAAAGGGGTTGAACCAGTGTACGCACACCGCTGCCATGAGCAGCAGTTTTGTCACGGCATCAAACCGCCGGATGTGCACGAACTCGTGTTCCAGCACATACTGCAGGGTGATCTCATCCTGCCAGTCCGTTTTCTTGGGCAGCAGGATCACCGGGTGCCGCACGCCAAAGGTGAGCGGCGAAGTGATGAACGCACACTGCCGGATGCTTACGGTTCGCCGCAGCGGGTGCGCCTGCAGCCACTGCCGGGCAAACGGCTGCTCCACCGGAAACGACATCTGGAATTTCTGCCAGCTTTTCCAGTAGGCTGCCGCAAAAAACGCGGCCAGCAGCAGCGCACCCACCAGCCAGACAAGCGTCCAGCCCGGCACCGCTGCCGTCTGCGCAGCCGCCGGATGTGGCGGAACAGCGGTTCCCGCCGTCACGCCTTCCGGAGCCCTGCCCACCAGGGTTTGCACCCCTGCCGCCGACCGGTCCGTCCTGGTCACAGTCTGCGCACCGTGCTGCACCAGTGCGTAAAAGCTGCCGCCAAACGGCACGGAAAATGGCACCAGCAGCCGGGCCAGTGCAATTTCCCACAGCAGCAGAAAGGTTTTCTTGGGCAGGCGTTCCAGCAGCAGCGCCCGCAGAACGAGAATGACCAGGATCATCACCGCACCGGACACGCTCATTTGCCAAAGGCTCATACCAACTCCCTCATTCCAGCTCGTCCACGATCTGCTTCAGCTTGCGAATCTGCTCTGCCGAAATTTTGTTGCCGCCCAGAAGGGCCGCAAACAGCTTGTCGGCGGAGCCGTCATAGACCTTGTTGATGAGCTCTTCCGTTTCGGCCTCTTGCACGGCGGCTTTCGGGATCAGTACATGGCACACAAATCCCGGCTCGGAGCGCTGGATAGCGCCCTTGTTGATGCACCGCTTGATCAGCGTGTAGGTGGTGTTCACGTTCCAGCCCAGTTCCTCGGTCAGTTTGCGGGCGATCTCCCGGGCGGGGGTGTCCCCTTTTGCCCAGAGAACGTCCATTACTTTTAATTCCGCGTCAAACAGTTTGACTTCCATGTTTCTGCCTCCATAAGACGGGTGTCGTAGCTACGCCTTGATACTACCACAGTCTTATCATCTTGTCAATACTACTCTGGTCTTATATTTGCAAAAAAAAGGCTGCTGCCCCTTCACGAATCGTCTGAAGAGGCAGCAGCCACTCGAATTCTTTCTTACAATGTGTCATCTCCAGGCAGCTGGTTCCACAGGCGGTAGTACACGCCCTGCTTTGCCAGCAGCTGTTCGTGGGTGCCCGCTTCCACGATGCCCTCTTCGCCCAGCACAAGGATGCGGTCGTAGTCCTTGATGGTGGTCAGGCGGTGGGCAATGGTGAGAGTCGTGCGGCCGTGGGCCAGTTTTTCCAGGCTCTGGCCCACCAGGATCTCGCTCTCGTTGTCCAGTGCACTGGTGGCCTCGTCCAGAATCAGGATGGGTGGGTTCTTCAGGAACACGCGGGCAATGGCGATGCGCTGCTTCTGGCCGCCGGACAGCTTGACGCCGCGCTCACCGACGTAGGTGTCAAAACCGTCCTTCAGGGCCAGAATGAACCGCTCGGCACCGGCCAGACGGGCCGCCTCCACGATCTCCTCGCGGGTGGCACCGGGCTTGCCGTAGGCAATGTTCTGGGCCACCGTGCCGCTGAACAGGTACACGTCCTGCTGCACGATGCCGATGTCCTGCCGCAGGCTCTTCAGGGTGACATGGCGGATATCCTGCCCGTCGATGAGGATGCGGCCGTCCGTCACCTCGTAGAAGCGGGGGATCAGATTGCACAGGGTGGTCTTACCGCCGCCGGAAGCGCCCACCAGTGCCAGCCGCTCCCCGGCGTGGATGTCCAGACTGATGTCGTGCAGCACCTTGTTGTGGTCATCCGGGTACTCAAAGCTGACGTTCTCGAACCGGATCGCGCCGGGGCCGGGCTGCAGGGGCACGGCGTCCGGGGCGTCCTGAATGGCCACCGGGGTGTCCATGATCTCGGCAAAGCGCTCGATGCCGGTCATGCCGCGCTGG
>CABQHF010000154.1 GCA_902463905.1 uncultured Faecalibacterium sp.
CGGGGCTGTTCCACAATTACCACGGCATCGTGCTGGGCGTGAGCGCCGGCAGCATAAACGCCGCCCGGCTGGTGTATGCCGCCCCGGAAGAACCAGGTGAAGCCGCCGACCCCGGCTACTGCCGCTGGCTGAACGGCCTTGGCCTGACCGAGACCCGCATCCTGCCCCACTACCAGTTCATCCGGGAGCACATCCTGGACGGACAGCGGATGGAGGACATTGCCCTGGCCGACAGCAGAAAACGGCATTTCCTCGCCCTGCCGGACGGCTCCTACCTGATGTGCTCCGACGGGCACGAAGCCTTGTACGGCAAAGCCTGGTACTTTGCGGACGGCACCCTGGAGGAGATCAACGAGGACGAGGACGTTCTGCCGCTGAGATGAGAGGACAAAAAAAGAAGCACGCTGCGGCGTGCTTCTTTTTTGTTTAGGATGCTCTGGCGCACACCTCATTCCGCCGACAGGCGGACAAAGGGCGCAATGGCGTTGGCGTCGCCATGGCGCACGATGGAATAGGTGATGTCGCAGTAGGGCTGGATGGCGGTGCTCTTTTCTACCGTGGAGATGAGCAGCACCTGCAGCTGCAGACGGCGGAACAGCTCCATCATGGGGCGGATGCGGTCGCTGGTCATCTTGCTGAACGCCTCGTCCAGCAGCACCAGACGGATGCTGTTCTCGCTCTTTTCGTAGATCTGCAGCAGGGATGCGCAGATGGCCACATAGAAGGGTGCCTGATTCTCGCCGCCGGAGGAGTCGCGGCTGACGCGGGACAGGTACGCCTGCTGGCCGGTGACCCGGTTGGTCACCTTGATGTCGTAATCCAGATAGGTGCGGTAGTCCACATAATCCGACAGGGTGGTGGTGCCGGTGCGGCCCTCCTGCCGGGCACGGGTGTTCTCGTCCACATCCGCCATGATCTTTTCCATCAGCGCATCCACCTGCCGCTCGTAGGCGGGGTCGGCGGTGGCGGCAAGGTTGTCCAGCGAGTCGCCCTCGGTCATCTGCTGGTTGCCCTTGTCCACGATGACCTGATAGAACGCAGCCAGCTGCGGGTCACGGCTGGGCTCCAGCTCAAAGCGGTAGACTTCTTCGCCGTAGGTCAGCTGTTCCATCACCTTGTTCAGCTCCCGGAATTGCCGCCGGGCATTGAAGATGTCGTCCTTCATGCGGAACAGGATGTCCTTGCGGAAGCGGTCCTTGCAGTCGCGCTGGGCCTGCTCCAGACGGGCGGCGTAGCGTTCCAGGTCGATGCGCACAAGGCTCTCGTGCTGGGCACGGTACTGGTCCAGCCCCGCCAGACCCAGCGGGTAATCACAGACGTAGTGCTCGTTGTAGGCCTTCTGGGCGGGTTCCAGTGTGCCGGTGAGGTAGGCCGTCAGGGCATCGTCCAGCCGGGCCTGTGCCTTTTCGGCGGCCTGTGCGGCGGCTGCGGGCTTGTCGGCCGGAGCTAGGGCCTGCATCCGGGTGCGGGCCAGCGGCTCCAGCAGCGGATGGGCCGCAAAGAACTTCCGGGCCGCGTCGGCGCTCTGCTGTGCCGTCTCCCCGGCCTTTTTCTGTTCGGCTTCGCAGGAAGCGATCTGTTTTTCGCACACGCGGATGTCGCCGCCCACCTGCTCCACAGCGGTGCGGGCGGCTTCCCAGGCGGCTTCCCGCGTTTCTTCCTCGCGGTACATCTCCTGCAGCAGGGGGTTCTCGCGGTATTCGGCCAGCTTGCCCTCCTGTTCGGCCACCGCATTCCGGGCTTTTTCGGCGGCGGTGCGGGCCTCCCACAGGCCGGCCAGCTGCTGCGGCGCGGTGCCGCGCTGGAAGTTCTGGTACTGGTCGTAGGCGGTTTTCAGGTTCTGCTCGGTCTGGGCGGCGGTGCGGGTGCGCTCGGCCAGAGCTTCCAGCTCTTCGGCCAGTGCCCCGGCGCGGGCGCGGCGGGCTTCCAGGCCGATATAGCGCTGCGGGGTGCGCAGACGCTCCAGCCGGAAGGGATGGTGCCGCAGCAGGTCGCGGGTGGCGCTGTCCGGGTACTGTTCCAGTGTTTCAGGGGTGTCGCAGCAGACGATGCGCCGCAGGATGGTGTCGGCGTACTGGGCCGCCAGCGGGTTTTCGCTGGTGACCTGTGCCGCCAGACTGTCCGCCGGGGCAGTCTCGGCATGGCGGTTGGCCTTGCGGATGCCCGGCGTGTCCAGCAGGCTGATGGGCCCCACCTTGTCCTTCAGGGCCACAAAGGCGCTCTTGGCGGCCTCGTAATGGGCGGGCGGCACAAGGATGTCGAACCGGCGGTCGCCCAGGCAGGCTTCCACGCAGTCCTGCCAGCTCTCGTCCGCCACGGCCAGCAGCTCACAGAAGATCTTGGCGTCCGGCTGCATGCCGCGGCTCTTCAACTCCGCGTTCACGGCATCCCGCACACGGGTGGCGGCATCGCCGTGGGGGTACACCCACTTGCCGCCGGACACGGCGTCCAGCTCGGCGCGCTTGTCCGCCTGCTCTTTGCGCAGGGCGGCGGTGTTCTGCCGGGCCGCAAAGTAGGCTTCTTCCAGCGGTTTTTCCTGCGCGGCAAGCCAGTCGGTGAGCTGCGGCAGGGTGTCGGCGGTGAGGTTTTCCAGCTTCCAGCCGGAAGCAAACCCGCTGCGGCGCAGGGCTGTGAGCAGGGCTTCAGCCTTGGATGCGGCATCCTCGGCCTGCGCGGCTTTGCGGGCGGCGGCATCCTGCGCCGTCTTGCGGCGGGACAGCTCTTCCTCCATGGCATCCAGTGCCCGGCCCTCGCCGCTGGCACCGGCTGCGCTGTGGGCGGCAAGGTAGGCGCGGCGGGCTTCCGCCTCCGCGTTCTTGGCCTCGGCATAGCGGGCGTTCAGGGCCTCCAGCTGGCGGTGTCCGGCGTCCAGATGGCCCTGCCACACGTCCTGTTCCCCGCCGTCGGCAGCAGCACGGGCCAGCAGGGCCGCGCCCCGGTTCACAAAGGCTTCGGTCTGCTTTCCGGCGGCTTCGCGGCCATAGTTCACGATCTCTTCCAGTGCATCGGCGCGGGTCTGGGCTTCGGCCAGCACAGCGTGCAGGTTTTCCAGCTCCAGCCGGTCGCCCTGCAGTGCTTCCAGATCCAGCTCCGGCTGCGGCAGGATGTACTGGTACAAAAATTCCCGGAAGTTGGGGATCTCATCCATGCTGGTGCCCATCTGGAACACTTCGTTGAACTTTTTGCCCAGCGGGCTGGACGCCCGCCCGATGCCCAGCGCCCGGCAGATGCGGTCACGGGCTTCGCTGGGGCTGCGGGTGTAGGAGAGTCGGCCGACGGCGGGCTTGAAGTCCTCCTTGGCGCTGGGGGCACCGGTACGCGGGTCGATGAAGGGCAGCTGTTCCAGCGTGCAGCCGTCCTCGGAGAGGTACCAGGTCTGGTCGCCGGGGTGCAGCTCCTGCATGGGGCCTTCCGACTCCACCCGCACCGCGATGACAAAGGGGGCACGCTTGAGACTGTCGTAGAACTCCGCGCCGATGTAGGCCACGGTATGGCCGGGGCGGCGGTAAGCGTTTTCCCCGCGCTGCTTGGCGTGGACCGAGCCCTGCAGGGTGCGGCCGCTCTTCTTATTGCCCAGGGCATTGAAGTTGCGGTTGGTGGTCAGACAGTAGCGGATGGCGTCCAGAATGGTGGTCTTACCCACGGCGTTCACGCCGATCATATAGGTCAGGCGGGCGCAGTCAAAGGTGACGTTTTCAAAGTTGTGCCAGTTGATGAGTTTCAGGCGTTTGAGTTCGATCATTCTTCTGCCTCCCCTGCGGCGGTGTCGGCCCCTTCCGGCCGTTCATACAGTCCCAGCTCGGTGCGGGTGCGGGCGCTCTCTGCCGCTGCGTCGGCAAGGTCGGCGTCCGGCAGGGCCAGCAGCACGGTCGGGAACACCTCGATGCGGCTGTCCAGCCCGGAGAGCCGGCCCACCGGTCGGGCCAGATTGTACCGGCGCAGGGTGCGCATCAGCCGTTCCAGCGTCTGCTGGTCCAGTCTGCGGGGCAGGTTCATCTTCTGCAGCTCGGTCTGCACCTCTTCCACGGTCACCAACACCTGATCGGCGCTGGCGGCAAGGCTCTCCCGCTTTTGCAGGTAGAGCAGCCGCAGCACCAGCAGCAGGATGCTCTCGTATTTCAGCAGCCGGGCCTGGCTGCCCTCGTGCTCGTTGACGAGCGCCGCCG
Organism: uncultured Faecalibacterium sp.; assembly: GCA_902463905.1. Classification (GTDB taxonomy): domain Bacteria; phylum Bacillota; class Clostridia; order Oscillospirales; family Ruminococcaceae; genus Faecalibacterium. The sequence goes on from CABQHF010000154.1 coordinate 4,167, forward strand.
CCTGCAGCGGGGCCGGGTAGAGCAGGACCGCATAGCCCAGCGGCGCGAACACGGCCCGCACCTCGTTCAGGTGGTCCTGCACATAGAGATACTTCGACCGCTGGTCCTCCACGCCGCCCAGCAGAAAGCAGTGGCTGAGCAGATAGTTTGCGGTCTCTTCCAGCAGTTTATTCGTTTCGGCCATGGGGTTCCTCCTTGCGGGGCATCAGGATAAATTCTTCGAACCGGAAGCCGCCCCGCTCGACCCACTTCCCGGTCCGTTCGATGTCATAGTCCCGCCGCGGCGACTGCGAGTAGGTGTGCAGGCCGATGATGCGGGCAAAGTCGCTGGGATATTCGTCGGCCAGCGTGGACGCCGCCACCTGCCTGCGGGCGGCAAGGGCCTGCTGTGCCAGCAGGGCCACGTTCTCTTCGGTCACGGCCATCCGGGCGTATTCCAGCAGGAGCTGCTGCTCCTTTTGCAGCTGTTCCGGGTCCAGCGTTCCGGTCTCCACCGGCCTGAGCGGCACCTCGCTGCGGGGCGCGGCGGGCGGGTAGAGCGGCTTTTCGCCGAAGACCTGCACCGGGTAAAGGTGCAGATGCTTTGCCACCGGGCCGTCATCCGGTTCGAACAGCTGGTCCGGCGTCTTGATCTCCTCGGCATAGCGGCGGAGCAGCGCCGTGACGCTGCCCTGGGCCGAGCGGTCGCTCAGCAGCAGGAACTGCGCCCGCT